>CAMOIV010000008.1 GCA_946616305.1 uncultured Lachnospiraceae bacterium
CTGATGTCACTTCTTCAGACCAAGCCGGGATCCTGAGGCTCGAGCTTGCGGGAGATGTGCAGCTGTTGTCATACAAACTGAATTGATCTCTGCTCGACCTACACAGAAAATCATGACTTCCTGCGGCATGGCCACAGGAAGTCATTTATTTTCTTAACTCATATTAAAGATCTGCCGTCAAAGGACGTATCAGAGGGTATCTCCCCTGGTGATGTAGCCGGGATTGTCGGGAGGCGCTATTATTTCCTTGACATTCAGCACCTTCGCCCACTTGTCAACCACCTGGCCCTCCAGATGCACACCCTTGCCTATGATGGCATGTCCCAGGATAACGCAGTTCTTCACAACCGCCCCCTGTCGGATCTCAACTCCCCGTCCGATGACGCAGTCCTCTACTTCGCCTTCTACTACACAGCCGTTTGCCACCATGGAATTCCGGATCTTTGATCCTTTACAGTATCTGACAGGGCAGGAATCGGTAGTAACGGTGTAGATCGGCCATTCATCGGAAAACAGCTCTCTAACTCTGTCGAAGTCAAGGAGTTCGATATTTGCATCGAAATAACTTTTAAAGTCGGTTACCGCCGTGAAATATCCCTTATGAGCCATTCCTCTGATATCAAGTTCATCGTTTTCATCATTTATGATATCCACCAGCCTGTACACGGAGGATGTCTTCTGTGCCTTATAGATCAGCTTTATGAAAAGCTCACGGGTCATAACGTAGGTATCCATGAAGATATTACACTCCGGAACCTTGCCTGTATTCCTCTCGATAGACTTTACACCCTTCTGTCTGTTAAGAGTTACTATACTACAGTTACGGAAGGATTTGTCCGCATTGTTCACTTTATGATAGAGGATGGTCACATCAGCTCCCGATGACAGATGCTCATTCAGAAGCTCCCTGTAATCCTGCTGGAAGATCATATATCCGGGAGTGATGACCACATAGGGCTCGGATGCCAGCTCGATCTGATCCATGTTGTCCGCATATGCCCTGATATCGGTATTGTAGATATCATTGACTCTCGAATCCTGGTTAAAGAGCAGCTGGAGCTTTCCTCTCTTGGAATTGATATTATATGTACGTCCCGTACCAAGATGCTCTGCCAGGGATCTGGGGTTCTGGCTCACATACACCTGGATATGCTCTATATCACTGTTTGAAAGATTGGACACGGGAAAATCCACTATCCTGTATCTTCCGAGGAAGGAAAATGCTGCTATAGGTCTGAACCTGTTCATCCCCTCGATTCTCATATTACTCGCTGCAGGAGTAACTATTCCCATAACTCTCGGCATTTACTTCACCCCCTCTACATCGCTGTCAACAAGCAGTATCTCTGCACTGTTTGCAGATCCCACCTTTGCACCTTTACCGATGGTCACACCATCCGCCACAAGGGCTCTTGTAACCTTGGCACCCTCCATGACCGTGACTCCCGGCATCAGCACGGTATCCTTTACCACAGCCTTGTAATCAACCCGGGCATTGGTGAACAGTACGGAGTTCATGACCTTTCCGTCTACCCTGCAGCCCTGTGTGATATATGCCGTATCAATATCAGCATCCGGACCTATGTACTGGGGCAGATCCGTAGGATCTTCGGAATAAACTCTCCATGTGGGATCCGAAAGATTAAGCTCGTTTGAATGATCCAGAAGATCCATATTGGCTTCCCAGAGAGAATCTATGGTTCCTACATCCTTCCAGTATCCCTTGAACCGGTAAGCAAATACATTTCTTCCCGCTGCCATGAGGGCAGGTATGATGTCCTTTCCGAAATCATGGCTGGACTTCTCGTTATTTACATCCTGCAGCAGAAGCTTGCGCAGAGTTTTCCAGGTAAATATATAGATACCCATGGATGCCAGATTGCTCTTGGGATGCTTGGGCTTTTCCTGGAATTCGTATATCTTGTCATTCTCATCGGCATTCATGATACCGAATCTGCTGGCCTCCTTCATGGGAACCCCGATGACGGCTATGGTAGCATCCGCCTTATGCTCCTTATGGTAGGCAAGCATCTTTGAATAATTCATCTTATAGATATGATCTCCCGACAGCACCAGAAGATACTCGGGATTATAGGTGTCGATGAAATCTATGTTCTGAGATATGGCATCTGCCGTGCCTCTGTATACATCCAGATCCGCATCGGCCTTTTCTCTGGGAGCTATGGCAAACACGCCTGAGTCCCTGGTATCAAGTCCCCAGTATCTGCCCTGAGAAACGTATGAGCTCAAGAAAACTGATTCATACTGGGTGAGAACGCCCACTACATCCAGTCCGGAATTGGCACAGTTAGAAAGAGGGAAATCAATGATCCTGTATTTTCCTCCGAAAGATACTGCAGGCTTTGCGATCTTGCTCGTTAAAGTCTTGAGCCTGCTGCCCCTTCCCCCTGCCAGTATCATGGCAAGCATTTCTGTTTGCTTCATGTAAATACCTCCTGTCTTATCTAATCCTCATATCCGATCAAAGCCGGTACCCTGCAAACAGCCATTGATCTTTTATTTAAGGATATCCTCTTTTTCCGTGATAGTCTACCTTTATATATATTAAGGCCACGTATCCCACAAGGGATCAATCCTTTAATGAGTCCCTGATCTCCCTTAAAAGAAGGATCTCCTCTGCCTCTTCTTCCTCCTCTTCTTCCTCTTCTTTCTTTGCCAGGTCTTTCATCTTATTGATCGACTTTATGATGCAGAAAAGAACAAAGGCCGTGATCAAAAAGGTTATGACCGCCTGGATGAAGTTGCCGAACATGATCTGTGCGTCACCGACCCCCACCGATAAGGATGAAAAATCAAGTCCGCCGCACAGAAGACCTATTATGGGTCCGATGATATCATCCACTATTGATGTGATGATAGCGGTGAAAGCGCCGCCGATAATGATACCGACTGCCATGCTCATGGCATCTCCCTTGGAAATAAATTCCTTGAATTCCTTGATAAAACTCTTCATGCTTCTCTTCCTCCTGTATTGTTCTTTGATCCAAGCTTTTGCTGAATGCTTTTATGCTGCGTCTGTATCACTGTATGGATTCATGCCACTCCTGAAGGCTCTTTACCTCACCCTGTCCGTTGGACTTAACATATCTGATACCTTCCGCTGCCGATCTTGCGGATGCGATAGTAGTGATGTATGTCACACGGTTCTTCACCGCAGCCTTTCTCAGATAGCTGTCATCATGTATGGAATCCTTGCCCACAGGGGAATTAATGACCATCTGGATGTCCCCGTTGGTGATAAGATCCAGTATGTTGGGTCTTCCCTCGTAAAGCTTCTTTACCTTCTCAACGGGTATCCCGGCAGCCGAGATCAGATCATAGTTTCCGGTTGTGGCAAATATCCTGAATCCGTCCTCATGGAAGGATCTGGCCACCTCGACAACCTCAGGCTTATCCTGCTTGTTCACCGATATGAGCACCGTGCCCTCTAAGGGAAGTACGCTCTTGGCAGCCTCCTGGGCCTTATAGAATGCAAGACCGACAGATCCCGCTATACCTAAAACCTCTCCCGTTGATCTCATCTCGGGCCCTAATATGGGATCCACCTCCGGGAACATGTTGAAGGGGAATACTGCCTCTTTAATGCCGTAATAAGGGATCTTTCTCTCCTTCAGATCAGGCACCGGAGAAGGCTTTCCGGTAAGGGAAGCAGTTATTATCTCTACGGCTATGGGAACCATCCTGATACCGCATACCTTTGAGACCAGAGGAACCGTACGTGATGCTCTGGGATTGGCTTCTATAACAAAGACCTTTCCGTCCTCTATGGCATACTGGATATTGAGGAGTCCCTTTACTCCAAGCTCTATGGCCATCTTTCTGGTGTAATCCTTGATGGTCTTAAGGCATTCCTCCGGTATATGCTTTGAAGGTATGATACATGCCGAGTCTCCGGAATGTATGCCTGCCAGCTCTATATGCTCCATCACCGCAGGAACAAAGGCATTCTCTCCGTCGGATATGGCATCGGCCTCGCACTCCATGGCATGATGCAGGAATCTGTCTATGAGGATAGGTCTGTCGGGAGTTACTCCAACAGCTGCGCTCATGTACTGCTCCATCTGCTCGTCATCGTACACAACCTCCATGCCTCTTCCTCCAAGGACATATGAAGGCCGTACCATTACGGGATAGGATATCTTCGAGGCTACCTCTTTTGCCTCCTCGACATTGGTAGCCATACCTGATTCCGGCATGGGTATACCGAGCTTGTCCATCATATTTCTGAACTGATCCCTGTCCTCCGCCAGATCTATGACCTCAGGGGAGGTTCCCAGGATGTTTACTCCGTTCTTTTTAAGGGAAGCTGCCAGATTCAGGGGGGTCTGTCCGCCAAACTGGGCTATGACACCCACCGGCTGCTCCTGGGCATATATGGAGAGCACATCCTCAAGGGTAAGGGGTTCGAAGTATAATTTGTCAGATGTATCATAGTCTGTTGATACCGTTTCGGGATTGCAGTTGACTATGATGGTATCGTATCCTAGCTTTTTCAGGCTCTTTGCCGCATGTACGCAGCAATAATCGAACTCTATGCCCTGTCCGATCCTGTTGGGACCGCCTCCAAGGACCATTACCTTCTTCTTGTCATCCCGGCTGCTTTCTGTCTTCTTCTCTCCGTTGTAGGTGGAGTAATAATAAACGCTGTCCTCGGTGCCGCTTACGTGTACCGTATCAAAGGTCTCCGTAACCCCAAGGGCTTCACGTCTCTCTCTTATGGCATCCTCGGATATCTCCAGTATCTCGGACAGATATCTGTCTGAGAATCCGTCCTTCTTTGCCTGTATGAGCTTGTCGTCCGAAGGCATGGTGCCCTTATTCTTCAGAAGCTCCTCTTCCTCATCCACCAGCTCCTTCATCTGTTCGATGAAGTATCTCTTAACATGAGTTGCCTCATAGATCTCATCTATGTCAGCTCCCTTTCTTAAGGCCTCATACATCTGGAAGTGCCTTTCAGAGTTGGGAGTGGACAGCGCAAGCAGCAGTTCTCTCTTTGTCTTTTCATGGAAATCCTTTACGAATCCCAGGCCGTAGCGGTTCTTCTCCAGAGACCTGACGGCCTTCTGCAGTGCCTCCTTGTAATTCTTTCCTATGGACATGACCTCGCCCACAGCTCTCATCTGTGTTCCCAGCTTATCGTCCACGCCTCTGAACTTCTCAAAGGCCCATCTCGCAAATTTAACGACCACAAAATCTCCGCCGGGCTTGTACTGGGACAGGTCTCCGTATACGCTGTCCTTCAGATCCTTCAGGGTAAGTCCCGTTGCCAGCTTTGCGGAAACCAGAGCTATGGGGAATCCTGTTGCCTTCGAAGCAAGGGCCGAGGATCTGGATGTTCTGGGATTTATCTCTATGACGATGATCCTGTCTGTCTTGGGATCATGAGCAAACTGAACGTTTGTCCCTCCGATGACACCTATATGCTCCACGATCTTATATGCCTGCTCCTGAAGCCTCTTCTGTACATCCTCGGATATGGTCAGCATCGGCGCAGTACAGAATGAATCTCCCGTATGCACGCCCATGGGATCCACATTTTCTATAAAGCAGACCGTGATCATGTTGTTATCCTTATCACGGACTACCTCCAGCTCCAGCTCTTCCCATCCGGATACACACTCCTCCACAAGTACCTGATGTACTATGGATGCCTGAAGACCTCTTGCGCAGACCACCTTCAGCTCTTCTTTGTTATATACAAGGCCGCCGCCGGCGCCTCCCATGGTGTATGCAGGACGCAGAACAACGGGATAGTTCAGTTCATCCGCGATCTTAAGCGCTTCGTCAACGGAATAGGCCACCTCGGAGCGTGCCATCTCTATGCCCAGGCTCTCCATGGTCTCCTTGAACTCGACCCTGTCCTCACCTCTTTCTATGGCATCAACCTGTACGCCTATAACCTTCACGTTGTATTTATCAAGAACCCCTGCCTTGTATAACTCGGCACAGAGGTTAAGTCCGCTCTGTCCACCCAGATTCGGCAGCAGGGCATCGGGTCTTTCCTTCTCTATTATCTGTGTAACTCTCTCCAGATTGAGCGGCTCTATGTAGGTTACGTCTGCCGTCTCGGGATCCGTCATGATGGTCGCGGGATTTGAATTGACCAGCACTATCTCGTATCCAAGGCTTTTTAAAGCCTTGCACGCCTGAGTGCCAGAGTAGTCAAACTCGCAGGCCTGGCCGATGACTATCGGGCCGGAGCCTATGATTAGTACCTTATGGATGTCTGTTCTTTGAGCCATGATGTCCTCCTCATTTTTGAAAATGACAGGCCCCAGCAGGCCTGTCATCTACCCTGTCAATTGATCCCGTCTACTGATGTGATGAGCTCCTTGCTGTGCTCGCTGTTCATCCTGCAGCACATTGCAACCAGCTGATCTATCGTTACTCCGTGGAGCTGCTGTTTCACTCCCCGGATATTGATGGATACCGTCCTCTCTTCTACCTCCTTATCTCCCACAACGATGATATAAGGATCCTTGAGATTCTTGTATTCCTTGATCTTCTCGTTCATGTTCCTGTCTGCGGTGTCGATCTCTACTCGAACCCCTGCCCTCTCAAGTATCTTCTTGAGTTCGATCGCATAATCGTTATGCGCAACACGGATGGGGACTATCGCTACCTGATACGGAGAAAGCCAGAAGGGGAAAGCTCCCTTATAGTTCTCTATAAGGATACCTATGAATCTCTCCAGTGAACCGAAGATCGCTCTGTGGATGACGATGGGCTGTACCATCCTGCCTTCAGCGTCCTGATATGTGAGTCCGAAATTGTGGGGCAGCTGGAAATCAAGCTGTATGGTGCCGCACTGCCACTCACGTCCCAGAGCATCCTTTATCTGAAGGTCGATCTTGGGACCGTAGAAAGCACCGTCGCCTTCGTTGATCTCATATCCTCCCTCTCCGTACTTCTTATCAAGTATGTTCTTAAGAGCTGCTTCTGCCTGATCCCAGTCAGCCAGGTCTCCCATATAATCATCGGGTCTGGTGGAGAATTCCGCTCTGTAGGTTATCCCGAAGGTGGAATAGATCTCGTCCGCGATGGAAATGATATTGTCTATCTCCTCCTCGATCTGTGAGGGCATGACAAAAGTATGATCATCGTCCTGTCTGAAGGCCTGCACTCTGAAAAGACCGTTGAGAGCGCCGCTCTTTTCCTTTCTGTGGACCATGTCCAGCTCATTGTACCTTATGGGAAGCTCCCTGTAGGAATGGTTGGTCCTGGCATATGTCATCATGGCATTGGGACAGTTCATGGGCTTTGCCGCCATAACATCATCGGCGTCGGGTGTCCAGGCAGTCCCGGGTATAATGAACATATTATCCTGATAATGTGCCCAGTGGCCGGATATAAGCCACAGCTTTTTATTGTTGATGACCGGGGCGGATATTTCCTGATATCCGCTTCTGTCATGTATATCCCTCCAATACTCTATCAATGCTCTGTACATCCTCCAACCCCTGGGAAGCCAGTAGGGCATTCCGGGCGCTGTCTCATGGAACATGAAAAGCTGCAGGCTGGGACCCAGCTTCTTGTGGTCTCTCTCCTCTGCTTCCTTTATCCAGGCAAGATGCTGCTTAAGCTCGTCCTTTGAAGGGAAGGCATATATGTATATCCTCTGCATGGAATCATTGGCCGCATCGCCTCTCCAGTAGGCGGCAGAAACTGCCTTGACCTTAAAGGCTGTCTGAAGAAGCTGTGCAGAATTTTCAACATGAGGACCGCGGCAAAGATCCACATAATCTTCACCTGTGTAATAAATACTTATTGTCTCATCCGGGGGCAGATCCTTGATTATCTCAGCCTTGTATTTCTGGTCTTTGAAAAGCTCCAGGGCCTCTGACCTTGGGATCTCTTTTCTGACCCAGTCTTCCTTCCTCTTGAGGATCTCCCTCATCTTTTCCTCAATAGCGGGAAAATCATCCGGAGATACGGGACGCGGCAGAACGAAGTCATAATATGCACCGTCCGCGATCTGCGGCCCTATGGCATATTGAACTTCTTCTCCGAAGATCTCGATTACTGCTTTTGCCAGTACGTGTGCGAGAGAGTGGCGATAAACCGACAGAAATTCTTCCTTTTCCATAATCGAACGATACCTTTCGTAACTTATTGCGGATGCGACACGGTGTGCTTTTGCCCGCCGTACGAATCAAGACATTATATCATAATCAGATCTGTAATTAAAGAGTCTGAAAGTCGTAGAAAATCCCTGTTTTACCCGATGGACCATGCTATGTTAGAATAGCCACAAAAGTTCTTACGGATAAGGAGACAGGGATGAAAAAGGATCACTTTACGGTATATGAAGAATGGAAAAGCCTGCTGGATCATGAGGATCCTCTCTACGCCGAGCTTATGCAGATTGCCGGTGACGAGGACGCCATAAAGGACAGGTTTTATAAGGATCTGTCCTTTGGTACGGCAGGTCTTAGAGGAAAGCTGGGTGTGGGAACAAACCGCATGAACCGGCTGACCGTTGGAGGAGCGACCCAGGGTATAGCAGACCTTATCAGACAGGAAGGGGAGGAAGCCTGCAGGATGGGCGTCGTCATAGCACACGACCCCCGCCATAACTCAAAGGAATTCTCCCGGCTCACGGCATCCATCCTGGCAGCAAACGGGATAAAGGCTTATGTATTCGATGATCTGAGACCTACCCCGCAGCTGGCATACGTTATAAGAAAGCTTAAAACGATCTCCGGGATCAATATAACGGCTTCCCATAATCCCAAAGAATATAACGGCTACAAGGCCTACTGGTCGGACGGCTGTCAGGTGGGACAGGAAATAGCCGACAGGATGACTGAGAAGATCAGGGCCGTGGATATATTCAGGGATGTTAAGATCATGGATTTCGATAAGGCCGTCAATGAGGGCCTCATAGAGATCCTATCCCACAAGTGGGATACGGATTACCTGAACGAGGTAAAATCCCTTTCCATCCACGGCAAAGAGGAATTGGATCTTTCCATTCCCATCGTCTACACTCCTCTGAACGGAGCGGGCCACGTACCCTTTACATCCATGCTGAGGGATATGGGCTACACCGACTGGCATGAGGTTTTGGAACAGTCCGAGCCGGATCCGGATTTCACTACTGTAGGGTACCCGAATCCGGAGGATCCGAAAGCCTTTGCATATGCGGAAAAACTGGGTGCGAAGTATGATGCGGAGCTTTTGATGGCCACGGATCCCGACGCTGACAGATTTGCCATAGAGGTCCGCAGGAAGGACGGTAGCTATCTGCCCCTTAACGGAAACCAGACCGGATATATCCTCGTAAATTACATCCTCGAAGGACGTAAAAGCGCAAACAGCCTTCCTGATAACGGAGCAATGGTAAAGTCCATAGTGACCAGTACCCTCAGTACAGTTATAGCAAAAAGCTACGGCGTAAAGATGTTTGAGTCCCTTACGGGCTTTAAGAATATCTGCGGCAGGATCCCTTATATCGAGGAGTCGGGATTGACCTATCTTTTCGGTTACGAAGAATCGGTCGGTTATGCATCCTCCGTAAATATCAGGGATAAGGACGGCATCTCAGCCGGACTTCTTGTTGCCGAAGCGGCGGCTTATTACCGAAAGAAGGGCAAGACTCTTTTGGAGGTTCTGGAGGATATCTACGAAAAGTACGGTTACTTCGCCGAGGACGAGCCCAATATCGTATTGGACGGGATAGAGGGAAGCGAGCGCATAGGCCGTATGATGAGCTCCTTAAGATCCGACCTGCCTACCGTCGTTGCAGGGATAAAGGTAGAAAAATGCATAGACTATGACAAAGGCTATGAGGATATCCCCCCCTCCAACGTACTTCGCTTCTTCCTGGAGGATGGGTCCTGGTTCGCCATACGTCCCTCAGGCACCGAACCCAAGATCAAATTCTATTTTTATGCCATATCCGACAGCAGGGAAGATGCCCTTAAGAAGAATCAGTCCATAAGAGATGAGATATTTATGCGTATTAATTCCGTGGAGTGATATTGTATATTAAAGATCTGAATATAAACGTGAAAAGAGAGATCCTTGGTCAGGGGATCCCTCTTTTCATGTGGTTATTTTAAGTCTTAGTTGGAGAACATGTAAGCAGTTGTCAATCTGACGCCCTTCGCTGTCTTCGTCACACTTGTCGCGATGCCTATCTTCTCATACGAAGCAAACACCAGATTATCATAGTGGGACTTCGACGCCTTAAGTTTTTCAAACATGATATCCGCTGCCTTAAGCTGCATGGCATCCGATATATCGGACGTCTTAAATGTCACATAGGAGAGATTCTCTCCCCTCCATTTCACATCGGGTATGATATCACAACCGTCCGTGCCGTCGGGTCTTATATGTGACCATTTCGCTGCCGCCTCAGCGGACCTCGTGCCCGCGTATGTATTCAGCTCTTCATCGATCCCAAGCGGTACCACCCCGTTTTCCGATCGCAGCTTATTGATCTTTGCAAGCAATGCATCATTCAGCTTACTCACGTTATCTACTCACATCCGCTGCTTTCCGGGATCTTCCTTGTCACCGAATACAAACAAAAAACCTTCAGCTGAAAGCTAAAGGCAATCTTCCGATACGCTACTGATCTCTCAGGCAACTGGCTGTCTCACCCAAAAGGATGGGACCCTTTAGCTTTGCGTCACAGCCTTACGACTGCTTTGCTCTTATTTACAATATTAACTGTAATACCAGGGGCGGGATATGTCAATAAAGTATATGTTTTTATTTAAAAACAATGCTCCCTACAGGGTAAAATCCAGCTCCACGGGGCAGTGATCCGACCCGTAAACATCCGTTAATATCCTTACGTCCTTCACGGATCCCTCTATCCTCCTGGACGTTATAAAGTAGTCTATGCGCCACCCCGCGTTGTTCTTCCTTGCATTGAACCTGTATGACCACCAGGAGTAGATGTCCCTTGCATCGGGATACAGATACCTGAAGGAATCGCTGAAACCGGCGGATAAAAGCTCGGTCATTTTTGAACGTTCCTCATCCGTGAATCCGGCATTATGATGATTCGTGGAAGGATTCTTAAGGTCTATCTCTTCATGGGCTACATTGAGATCACCGCAGTATATCACCGGCTTCTTTGCATCAAGTCCCAGGAGGTAATCCCTCATGGCATCCTCCCAGGTCATCCTGTAGGAAAGTCTGGACAGGTCCTGTTTTGAATTGGGGGTATAGCACACAACAAAATAATGATCCTCATATTCGGCGCATATGACTCTGCCTTCATGATCATGCTCCTCTATGCCCAATCCGAAGGTGACCTGTATGGGCTTTGTTCTGGTAAAGAGGGCGGTACCGGAATAGCCCTTCTTCTCGGCATAATTCCAGTACATATGGTATCCCTCAAGCTCAAAGTCCTTAAGCTGTCCCTCTGAGAGCTTTATCTCCTGCAGTCCTATGGCATCGGCGTTGGATCCTTTTGCAAAATCCGTAAAACCCTTTTCTATGCATGCCCTGAGTCCGTTAACGTTCCAGGTTATATACTTCATACCGTCTCTCCTTATTTCACTGTTTTTGCTGCAGATCGGAGAATGAATAGGTTTCATTCTCGGCACTGCTGTCTATGGTCACCGTAAAGGTTCTTGTCTCATATCCGTCCCGTCTTAATGTTATCACATGGGTCCCTGTCTCTTTCACGAAGGAGCAGGGCACTATTCCCTTATATATCCCGTCAAAATAAACCTCTGCCTTTTCCGGAGCATCTATATAGATCCAGCTTCCGTGGACTATCGTCGCCGCACTGTTGAGGCTTACGGGTATATCCGCAGTTGATGAGGAGCTGCTGCTGGAGCTGCTTGAACTGCTTGTACTGCTCGAACTGCCGGAACTGCTTGAGCTGCTCCATGTGCTGCTGGATGAGCTGCGGCCGGGTACTCCCGGTATGGGAGCGGTGGTCGGAGATTGGGTGGGTGCCAGCGGCGCAGCCGTGGGTGTCACCTTGTTCTGTGAAGTACTGTTTCCCGATGTGCTCTTCTTGGCAACGTTACCGGAGGGTGAAGCCTTCGTAGGATCCTTCTGCTCAAGCTGTATCTCAATATTTGCAACCTCTGATCCTACGGATATCCTCTCTCTCAGGGGTGTAAATCCTTCGGCCGATATCTCCAAGAGATACACGCCGTATTCAAGCTCGACCGGCTCCATATAATCCACTGCCTTGCCGTCGATCTTCACCTCGGGAGCAGCATCAAGTGGTCTTATCTGGAATATGATCTGTCCCTTTTTGATCAGGTCACCCTTAAGATCCGATACGTCCACTACTGTTTCTTTTCCTCTGTTTACAACAACATGCTTTGTTCCGCCCCTGCCTTTATAGGAAACGGACATATCATATTCTCCTTCCGGAACGTCTAAGAGCATATCCTCCGACACAGGCTTGAATATGCCTGCTATCTGTATCCATCCTCCCTGGAAGAATTCCGCGCCCCTGATCCTCAGGTGGCCGTAGCCCGACATGATCACAACACTGTACAGATCATGATCCATGCCGTTCAGTGTGACGGTATCGCTTTCGGATATGTCCGAGGCATCCACCAGTTTTCCGTCCTTTATCACAGCGGTTTTATCCGTAATGCGCAGATTGGTACCGTCCGAAAGCCTGAATATACCCCTGTTGATATTCAGGTCGAAGCCGGCAACATCCCTTTTTACAAAAGAATCCTTTGACTGTTCAATGGATTTGAGCATCCTGGAATGGACTGATATGTCCACATCAACTATCATGCCCGGTTCAAAAAGCTCGGGCACGGAGACCTTGTCATACTTATCATGAAATGTGGTCAGTTCATTTGTGGATATGGTATAGGTCCTTCCGTTGTCCACGGACATGAGCCTCATGTCCCCGTTTTTTTCGAAGTACTCCAAAAAGACAGCAGTATCGGAAGCCTCCAGTTCATACAGTTCCAGCCTTGCTTCATCAGCAAGCTTTTCCTCTGAAGAAACCGTGGGCACCTCCTCTGCCGGACTTTTTCTCATGCTGCACCCGGTCTCCGTGAGGAGCAGGAGCAGCAGTACGAATATCATATTCTTGACAATAAATACTCTTTTGTGTTGCATCCCGGGTCTTCTATCACCAGATCCAATAATTCCTGCAGTTTCTTTCCTATCTTTGGTCCCTTTTCATATCCATGCTCTATGAGATCGTTTCCGTCTATGGCAAGATCCCGTACACATACCGGATCTCCTTCCTCTATGATCTCCCTGTAGCACTCCATGACAGCCTTCTCGTATGCGATCTTTTCTTCTCTTTTATACATGGACTGGGCCAGAGTATCCGCTATCCTGATGGGGAACAGAAGTCTGTATACGTCTGCTCCTATGACGCTCATGGCCTTTCTTATATTCTTCTTGGTTGGTTCGGGCCTGTGATCGTGCCATCTGACAAGAGCCTTCACGTATCTTATGGTCTCGTTGTCCATCTTCAAACGTTTCATGATATCTTCCGCGATCTTTTCCGATATCAGGGCGTGACCCTTAAAATGTCTTGCGCCGTTTTCATCCTCTGTCATGGCTCCGGGTTTTCCGAAATCATGGAATAAAAGCGCATACCTTATATACCGCATGGTATCCGGTTCAAACTCCACCTTGGAATACCTGGCGTTGACCATCATCGCAACAATAGTATGCTCCCCAACTGTGTATAAATGGTGTTTATTCCTTTGTTCCGTTTCCATGCAGATATCGAATTCCGGCATGATCACCTTAGTGATCCCGGCTCTATACAGCATCCTGATCATATCCGGGTTGGGAGAGCAGATCAGCTTGGTAAACTCCGCCTGTATCCTTTCTGCAGAGATCTTTCTCAGATTATCCTTAAGCAGGGAGGCGGCATTTTTGGTATCCTCGTCTATCCGAAATCCCAGCTGAGCGGCAAAGCGGAATGCTCTTAAGATCCTCAAGGCATCCTCTTCAAACCTCTCCTTTGGATCTCCGACGGCTCTGATCCTTCCTTCCTTTAGGTCCTCTTCTCCCGAAAAGATATCCACAAGGCCTTCTCTGTCATTGTAGGCCATGGCATTTATGGTAAAGTCTCTCCTCTTAAGATCTTCCTCCAGGCTTGCGGTAAAGGTCACGGAACGGGGGTGCCTGCCATCCTCGTATTCTCCGTCGATCCTGTAGGTCGTGACCTCATAGCCCCTGTAATTACGGTCCTCGTCATTGAGCATTACCGTAACGGTCCCGTGCTGTATACCGGTGTCGATGGTCCTTTTGAACAGACCCTTGACCTCATAGGGGGTTGCATTGGTAGTGATGTCCCAGTCATTGGGTTTCCTGCCCAGCAATACATCACGAACGCAGCCTCCGACTGCATATGCGTCGAAGCCTGCGCTCTGTAAATTTTTGATTATGAATCTGACGTTTTTCGGAAGATCTATCCTCATTATCTCTTAAGCAGACTGACTGTCTGTTCGGCTATGGCATATTCCTCGTTGGTGGGTATTACCATAAGCTTTACCTTATCATCATCGCCTCCGATAAAGCCCTCTACTCCTCTTGCGGCCTTATTCTTTTCCTTATCTAAGGTAACTCCCAGGAATCCAAGCTTTTCTCCTATCCTTTCCCTGATGGACACGCTGTTTTCGCCTGCTCCGGCCGTGAACGCCACTGCATCCACCCCGTCAAGCTCCGCCATATATGCTCCGATATACTTTACTATCCTCAGAATAAATACATCCATGGCTTTTTTAGCCTTCTGATCTCCGTTCTTTTCCGCATCTATCACATCTCTGTAATCAGATGAGACACCGGACAGTCCCAAAACTCCCGACTGTTTGTTGAGCATCGATACCACTTCATCCGCGGTCATGTTTTCCTTCTTCATAAGGTAGGTGATTATGGCAGGATCTATATCTCCCGATCTTGTGCCCATCACAAGTCCCGCAAGGGGTGTGAATCCCATGGATGTATCGATGCATTTGCCGTATTTTACTGCGGACATGGAGGCTCCGTTTCCTATGTGGCAGACTATTATCTTAAGTGTGGAGATATCCTTTCCGAGTATCTGGGCTGCACGATTTGCGACATATTCGTGGCTGGTACCGTGGAAGCCGTATCTCCTTATCTTGTATTTCTCATAATAGTCATAGGGGATGGCATACAGATATGACTCAGGCTCCATGGTCTGATGAAAGGCCGTATCAAAGACGCCCACCTGGGGAATATTTCCCATCTGGTCCATACATGCCCTGATACCCAGGAGAGCTGCAGGGTTATGAAGAGGTGCCAAATCCGATACTTCCTCTATCTCCTTTATCACTTCATCATTAATAAGAACGGCTTCCTTAAACTTCTCGCCGCCATGGACCACCCTGTGTCCTACAGCATCTATCTTGGCAAGGTCATCTATCACGCCGTCTTCTTTGTCCGTAAGCATGGAAAGAACCACCGCCACGGCATCATTATGATCCTTCATCTCGATCTTACTTGCCTTTTTGTCTCCGGTCTCCTTTTTGTATTCAAAGGCACTTCCGTCTATCCCTATCCTCTCGCACAGTCCTCTGACAAGTACTCTCTGATCCTCGGTCTCTATAAACTGGAACTTCAGTGAAGAGCTGCCGCAATTGATAACCAATACATTCATAAGAAAAACCTCCTTTTAACTTTACGTACCTTGTCCCTCATAGTGATATCAATACGCCTTACCCCATATAACAAGGTGCTTTGCCGGTTTACCGCAGCATACACAGTTTTCGGCAACAGGCTCGTTATCCGTAAAGGGCATGCACCTTGATGTTGCTGTTGTATCGGCCTTTATCCGGTCTTCACATTCCACATCGCCGCACCACATGGCTTTAACAAAACCGTTTTTATTCTCCAGAAGATCCTTGAACTCGTCATAGTCATGAGCTTCATATATGGATTCCGTCAGATGCTTCAGGGCTCTTTCATACATGTCGCTCTGGATCTTTTCAAGAAGCTCGGGTATGTATCCGGCCGCATCCTCCATGCGGATGGTGATCTTTTCGTGAGTATCCCTTCTCACCACCACACATTCGCCGTTTTCCATGTCTCTGGGACCTATCTCTATCCTTAAGGGGAATCCCCTCATCTCCTGCTCGGCGAATTTGAATCCGGGAGACCTGTCGGATTCATCAACCTTGACACGAAGCCCTGACAGCTCTCCTGCCAGCTTCCGGCACGCCTCGATGACGCCCTCCTTCTTTTGCTGGATCGGTACGACAACGACCTGAGTCGGAGAAATATGAGGCGGCAGCACCAGTCCGTCATTGTCTCCGTGGACCATGATCATGGCTCCTATCAGTCTTGTGGATAATCCCCATGATGTCTGGAAAGGAGTATGAAGCTTATTGTCCCTGCCGGTAAACTCTATGCCATAGGCTTTTGCAAAGCCGTCACCGAAGTTATGGGACGTACCGCTCTGCAATGCCTTGCCGTCGTGCATCATGGCTTCCACGGTGTAGGTTGCCGTAGCTCCCGCAAATTTTTCCTTATCGGTCTTCCTGCCCTTGATAGTGGGTATCGCCAGCTCCTCCTTAAGGAAATCCGCATATACGTTCAGCATCCGGACTGTTCTCTCCTCAGCCTCTTCCGCTGTCTCGTGCATGGTATGACCTTCCTGCCACAGGAATTCCCTGGATCTTAAGAAGGGCCTTGTGGTCTTTTCCCACCTGACGACGGAACACCACTGGTTATAGATCCTGGGCAGGTCCCTGTATGAATGGATAAGATTCTTATACAGATCGCAGAAAAGGGTTTCCGAGGTAGGTCTTACGCACATCCTCTCCTCCAGCTTCTCTCCTCCTCCTTCGGTGACCCATGCCACCTCGGGAGCGAAGCCCTCAACATGATCCTTTTCCTTCTGAAGCAGGCTTTCCGGTATGAAAAGAGGCATATATACGTTTTCAACTCCCGTTGCCTTAAACCTTTCATCCAGCAGTCTCTGTATATTCTCCCATAATGCATATCCTGCCGGAAGGAATATCATGCAGCCCTTGACGCTTGAATAGTCCATGAGCTCTGCTTTTTTTACAACATCCGTGTACCATTTAGCAAAATCCTCATCCATGGATGTGATCGATTCTACCAGTTTCTTATCTGCCATCTTCGTTCCTCTTTCCCAATCTTTCTTTATTTGACAGGTGTTGCCCCTGCCTTCCTCTGCAGATCCTCTTTGAACTTCTGGAATCTGCTCTTCTTTACAGGCTCCGCCCCCTTGGTGATGGAGCCTCTGACACCTCTCACCTTGGAGATATATATACCGCTTATGGTGGCTTTTATCTCCTTCTTTACGGGGATCTCGTCAAATATGGCCGCATCGGCTATAAATGACATTATCTGAGGTCCAACCTTGCCCTTCACGACAGGTACCTTGGACCATCTCATGAGCTTTGGCGTCTGCATCAGCACAGCCTCCGGCAGTCCGGCTTTGTTCAGCCTCATTTTCTTTTTATCGATCACCAGCATCTGTACCGTCTGTGCCGCTGCATCTATCTGTGCCTGCTGTTCCGCCTGCTTTTTCTGAGCCCTCTTGCCCAGGAAATACAAAGCGACAGCTATTCCGATGAGCACAACTAGGATGATGATCGATATTATCAACCCTTTACTGATCATTTCTTTCCTCCTTGATCACTTTTAATATCTATTGTCATATACAGCCTGTCATCCCCTGAGGTATAATCCGTTTCTATGGATATATGATCCTCCAGGATCCTGGCCTTGTATCCATGCACAGTGTACTCTGTAGAGATCTCACCGTATCCGGTTTGTATTACAAGATCAGAAGTATTTCCTTCCCTTATGTCCATGGTAAAGGACATCTCTCCCGATCTTTCGTACTTAAGCCCTTCTTCGTTAAAATCTATGCGGCAAAGGTCGCCCTCGGTCTGAAACACTACCCGGTGTATACTGTCGGAAAATTCATATCTTCCGGAAACAGTCACATCCGACAGCTCCTCCCCTGCCTTCCCTCCGGTCCTTATACTCAATAAGCAGGCTTTCGTCATAGATCAGAATCTCTCCACATCCGTCTGTCTGGCATTGGATACGCTTTGGGGGAGAAATATGTTTGCTATCTTTTTAAACCTTTCGGGAGAGTCGGAAACGAAGAACCTGTACGCCTCTTCATCCAGGGATATATCCGTATCATTCAGGATATCCTTTTCCTCAAGCATCTCCCTCGTGGATCTGGCAGTCTCACTGGCCGGATTCACCAGCTTTATATGTTCTCCCGCTATCCTCTGTATCGTATCCTCTATCATGGGAAAATGAGTGCAGCCCATGATCAGCGTATCCACATCCGTATCCCTGAAACCGGATATATACCTTCTGGCTATCTCTGCCGTAACAGGATCCTCTATTAATCCCTCTTCTACCAGAGATACAAACAGCGGGCAGGCTTTTCCCGTTATCCTGGTATCCGGTCTGTAGTCCTTAAGGTAATTCTCATATATGCCGGAGGTAATAGTGGATTCCGTACCGATAAGGCCTATATGTCCCGTTTTTGTTACATCCGCTGCCGCTTTTGCTCCGGGCTTTACGACTCCTGTCAATGGTACGTCAAACTCTTTCTCCAAAGTATCAAGGGCCATGGCTGATGCCGTATTACAAGCCACCACAATGGCTTTAACATCCTCTGACAGCAGGAATCTCACTATCTGTCTCGAATACCTGGTGACCGTTTCTTTGGATTTGGAGCCGTATGGGGTTCTGGCCATATCTCCGAAATATACAAACCTCTCTCTGGGCAGGCATCTGATAAGCTCCTTCAGTACGGTCAGACCTCCCACTCCCGAGTCAAACACTCCTATAGGTCTTTTGTCCATGTCACACCAGTTTCCTGTAAATCGCAATAGCCTGAGAGTCGATATGCATCCTTATAAGCTCTACTGCCCGGTCGGAACGGCTCTTCCCTATCGCATCTATTATCTGTTCATGCTCTCTTACAAGCCTTGATGTATCCTGCATCTCCTTCATGAATTCATATTTATACCGGAACATCTGCTCCTTAAGGTTCATGAGCATTTCCTTTACCTTTTCATTTCCGGCGGTGTCTATGATTATGTTGTGGAAAGCAGTATCCGTATCGGCCATATCCTTAAGGTTGCCGCTCTCTATCGCTTCGGCAAATCGTTTGTTTGCTTCCTTTAATTCCTCAAACCTTGATCTGGTGATACGCGCACAGCATTGATTCACCGTAAAGGTCTCAAGAGTACGCCTGGCCTCAAGCACATCCTCCAGCTGTTTTTCTGTTATCCCTGCAACATGTGCCCCTCTCCTGGGAAGCATGACAACCAGGCCTTCCTTTTCCAGAAGTCTGATACCCTCTCTGATGGGAGTACGGCTCACTCCAAGCCGCTCCGACAGGGCAACCTCCATAAGCCTCTCTCCGGGCTTTAACTTACCGTAGAGTATCTCCTCCCTTAACTGCTTGAACACAACATCTCTTAAAGGGAGAAACGCATCCTCTTCATTTTCGTAAAAAGCCATATCTTCTCCTCGCTTTAAGTCCAGTCTCCGCCGACAAGTCCCACAAGATAGATCCGATCCTCCGGTACTATCCCCTCTTCGGCCAGTATATCAAAGACTCTGGCTGCTCTGTCCGCGTCCACGAACAGACCGTACACGCTCGGTCCGGATCCGCTCATAAGCGCCCCGGCGGCTCCGTTGCTCATCATGACATCCTTGATCCTTGCTATATCGGGATTATCCGGTATGGTGGCATATTCCAGCACATTTCCGAGAAATTCCGGCACGCATCCGAAATCCTCCATTTCAATGGCGGCTCTCAGATTGTCTATATCCGGATGTATTATCTCTTCTTCCTTCAGTTCATCATACCTGTCATAAGCCCACTTGGTGGATACAGCCGTATCCGGAGCAGCGAGCAGCACTGTCAGGCCCTCAATGGCACCCAGTGGCACGAGCTCGTCTCCTATGCCGCCTGCGTAGGCAAGACCTCCCATGATACAGAAGGGAATATCCGCTCCGAGTCTTACCCCTCTCTCCATCAATTCTTCATCAGACAGGCCCAGCCCGAAGTACTCGTTTATTCCCACAAGCACGGCAGCCGCGTCCGCAGATCCTCCTGCCAGTCCCGCCGCAACAGGTATGTTCTTTTCTATGTTTATATCAATAGAATCCGTTATCCTGAATTCTTCAAACAGAAGCCTGGCTGCTCTGTAAGCTATATTGCCCTCATCTGTGGGAAGAGAGGGCTCGCTGCAGGTCAGAGTGATCGTGCCGATATCGTCATTCCCCGACACCTCCGGCTCAGCTTCGATGGTTATCACATCATACAGATCGATCTGCTGCATGATCATGCGTAATTCATGATATCCGTTTTCCCGCTTCCCTGTAATATCCAGCCCTAGATTTATCTTGGCATATGCTCTTATATCCATAAGATCTGTCCCCTTATATCGTTAGATTACGATCTGACTGACAACACTTCGGATTTTTGCAGATATACTGAATTAGTATATCACACTGTCAGTTTGTATACAATCGAGGCATTACACAGGATCACGGGTAAGATTGCTATCAGACAGGTAAAGTAAGAGAAGTCCCCTGCTCGATCATCGCGATGTCAGCCGGATGTACTCTCATGCAGGCACGATGCCCGCCCGGCAGGCTTATCGTAAAAAAACCCCGCATCTTTCGATGCGGGGGATGTGATCGATGTGATGGAACTCATTATGCCTCTGCTGCAGTAACGTCGCCGCCTGTCATCCACTCGTTGAACTTTCTCTCTACCGCTTCATAGGTCCTTGCCGATATATCGGGAAGCTCCTTGCCCCATGTGGCAGTAGCCTGCTTATAGCCTTCTTTAAATGCATCCAAAAGCTCAGCAGCCTTGTCCGGGTTATTGCCTGCAAGGGCTTTTGCAAAGTCAAGGATCCTGTCCGAGGTCTTCTCCACGCCCCAGTATCCGTCCTCTGCGATATCTGCCTGAGCCTGTGCCTTTGTTGCAGCGTCTACGGTGAAGTCTCCGCTTGCAAGGAATGACCACATATCATCGTCATTCTTAAGCAGGTTTTCATTGCCCACCTCGCCTGATGCTATGGCAGAAGATTTGCTCTGCCCGAGTATGAGCTTTTCTACGATGGATCTAAGGTTTGCTACCTGCGCTTCGGCATCTGCCTTAAGCTTCGCAACTATGTTCTCATGATCAGCCGCCTTGATATCCGACGCATTGCCTGCTATCTGGACATTGTCCGACTTTTCGTATACAACTCCGGTCTCTTCTGCCTTTGCTGTTCCGTTCTGTGCAGCTGTGCTCTCTTCAGCTGCCTTTGTCTTTGCATTTGTGTAATAATCGGAAGTATTGATACCGCTTCCTGCACCGATTCCATTAACTGCCATGTCGTACCTCCTTTTTTAGGTGATGACAAATCCATTCGTCTATTATCAGTATCGGCTGTTTCTTATGTTTTCTCAACCCACAACATATGGTATCCGGTATCAGAAAAGGAAGATCGCGGCACCAAATGGAGGAAGGGGGAACCCTATGGAGTAGGGCTGGCCGTCCCAGGTGATATCTTCGGCAGTGGATGTCTTTGCGATCTCTGTACCGTTTCCGCCGTATTGTGTCTCATCCGAATTCAGCAGCAGTTTGTATTTCCCGGGCTTTGGTACTCCAACCCTGAAGTCCTCCCTCATCATGGGTGTGAAATTTATGACAAAGAGGATATTGTTCTTGCCGGTATCGTCCTTCCGGTAGAAGGAATAAATACTCTTTTCCGTATCATCGGCATTGATCCATCTGAAGCCCTCAAATCCACTGTCCTTCTTATACATGCTGGGATATTTGTTGTACAGCCGCAGGAGATCTCCGTACCAGAGCTGCATTCCCTTGTGAAGCGGATCCTCCAATGAGAACCAGTCGATCTCTCTTGCTTCGCTCCATTCTCTTTCCTGTCCGAATTCCTGACCCATGAAAAGAAGCTTCTTGCCTGAATGTCCCATCATGAATGCATATCCGGCTCTCAGGTTGGCAAATTTATCAACCGTATATCCGGGCATCTTTCCGAGCATGGAACACTTAAGATGGACCACCTCATCGTGGGAAAGAACCAGTATATAATTCTCCGCCGAATTGTAGCTCATGGCAAAGGTCATCTTGTAATGATTGTCCTTCCTGAAATACGGATCCAGCTTCATATAATCACAGAAATCGTGCATCCATCCCATGTTCCACTTTAATGAAAAGCCCAGTCCGTCATCCTCAACGGATCCGGTAACCTTAGGCCATGCGGTGGATTCCTCTGCTATCATCATGGTTCCGGGGAACATACCCAATACGCAGGAATTCAGATGCTTAAAGAATTCAATGGCTTCCAGGTTCTTATTCCCGCCGTATTTATTAGCTACCCATTGTCCGTCTTTCTTTCCGTAATCAAGATAGAGCATGGAAGCTACAGCATCCACCCTAAGACCGTCAACATGGTATTCCTTCATCCAGAATATGGCATTTGCTATAAGGAAATTCTTTACTTCACTCCTGCCATAGTCGAATATCTTGGTACCCCAGTCGGGGTGCTCTCCCTTCTTGGGATCTGCGTACTCGTAGCAGGCAACTCCGTCGAAATTGGCCAGTCCGTGAGCGTCTCTGGGGAAATGAGCCGGAACCCAGTCAAGTATGACACCCTTGCCGGCCCTGTGAAGCTTGTCCACAAGGTATCTGAAATCATCGGGTGTACCGTATCTGGAGGTAGGTGCATAATATCCCGTAACCTGATATCCCCAGGATCCGTCAAAGGGATGCTCGGCTATGCCCATGAGTTCCACGTGGGTAAAAGGCATTTCTTTGAGATAATCACATATCCTGTCGGCGAATTCCCTGTAGGTGTAGAATCCGTCGTTTTCTTCGGTGGGATGCTTCATCCATGAGCCGATATGACACTCATAGATGGCCATGGGCTCCTCGTGTATGTTCTTCTTTACCCTCTCATCCATCCACTTTTTGTCTTTAAAGGTGAAGTGTGACAGATCATAGGTTTTGGAAGCAGTTCCCGGTCTCTCCTCGCAATGAAATGCAAAGGGATCGGCTTTGTATAAGGCTTCTCCCGTGGGAGAAATGATATAGTACTTATACATGTCGTATTCCTTGACATCGGGTACGAATGCGGTCCAGACACCGATCTCGTTTTCCATGGACATGGGATTGGCATCCTTGTCCCAGTTATTAAATTCGCCGGTTACCGAGACATACTGTGCATGGGGTGCCCATACGGCAAAGAAATAACCCTTGCGGCCGTCCTCTGTCGATGGATGTGCTCCCAGCTTCTTGTAGACATCGTAATGCACGCCCTGTCCGAAATAGTAGGCATCGTCCTTGCTGAAAAAGACCTTTTCTTCCTTTTTTTCCGAGCCCTTTTTAGGTGCGGCTTTGCTCTTTACGGTCTTCCCGGATTCAGTCTTTTCTGTTTTTGCAATAGCCATTATCTCTTCCTCCGTAATCACTTCGTCTCAAAGTCTTTTTCTCTCAGTATGGTAAGGTCCTCATCATCATACCGCTTACCCACCAGGAGATCTCCCAGATGCTTGAGATTCTTTTTGCTGGCCTTCTTTATGGCAGCATCTATGATCTTCTCTACCTCATCTGATGATACCACATGATCGGATGTCTGTCGCTCATCTATTCTCTGATACAGGGCAAGTACAGCCATTTCATCGAGTGAATACTCTCTCTCCCTTGCATAATTCCTGGCATGCTCCACAAGATAGTCGTTACTGAGTGTGGGAATGTTTATGGTAATGTTGAATACCTTCTCAAATCCGCTGTATTCACTCAGGTTTCTGGCTCCGGATGTGGAGTCCTCAAGTATCACCAGTATCTTTTCCTCGTTGGCCGAAAGCACGGAAATAAGGGAATTCATGGCATCATCTGACAGCCGTCCCGCTCTTTCTATGACAAGGATATTGCCTGACAGAGCCTTCAGGGACTTCATCACATCCTTGGTATTAAATACCTCCGAATCTATGGTTGCTCTCCTGATGGATCCTTTATCGCTCCTCTCGGATATATCCCTTGCAAATGCCTGTATGAGCTCAAGCCTTGCCGCCTGCTCGCTTCCGGTGATAAGGACATTGCCTCTGGCTGCCTCCATGGACAGGGCCTCCTCCGCCTTCTTAAGCTGGGGCGCAAGTCCCTTTATGTTGAGGAAGGTATCAAATACGGACGGAAGCTGGATGGTCTCATCCTTGACATACAGCGGGTTTTTCTTTCCCTTGGGTATGCTTCCTCCTCCAAGTGAATCTGCTTCGGTATCCTCTTCATCTCCTTCCGAAAGATCCTGATTCTGGAGTTCTGTTTCCGGTTCATCCGGTACAGGTTCTATTACCGGCTCTTCGATCTTTATATCTTCGGCTGAGATCTGCTCGATGGGAGGCTCGGATACATCCTCCCTCTTTGCTGCCGTTTCCTTTGCCGATGCCGCATCCTTATCGTCGGATACTGTTGTTTTATCATCTGCAGTGCCCTGATCCCGGTTGTTTTCGGCTTTAACTGCCTCCTCATCCTCTTCCGGCTTCGGAAGCTCGTATCCGGGCAGCAGCTCTACCAGGTTCTTTGCTATATCATTTGTCTGCTCAAGGGATTTCCTCTTTGCAGCCTTTATACGTCTTTCTCTTGCTTCGGCCTGCAGCTTATCCCACTCGGCGAGCACGCTCTCTATGTCCATCTGTCCCGTGATCTGCTTGTCTTCTTCGGGAGCATCCTCCGGAACATTGAGTGTCAGCTGGCCGTCATAGTCCTGGCTTATTATATTCTTGAACTCATCGGGAACGGGAACCCTGGAGATCTTCGATGCGATCTCATCGTCTGTCTGCTCCTCGGGGCTCCTATTCTCACGAACTCCCTGTGGCTCTGTCTCCTGAGGTCTTACAGCCTGAGGCTTGGTATCCGGAGCTTTTATCTCCGTAAGATCCTTATCCGGCTCGGCCACACGCTCGGGAAGCTTTTCTTCCTTCTCACGAAGCAGTTCTCCGGTCTCCTCCTGGAGCTTTTCCATATTCTCCTTAAGCTCCTGCTGGAGGTTCATGGTACTGTATTTATCCAGGTTAACGGATATCTCCGGTCTGTTCTCATCCGGAGTGTCTGCTGAAGCAGCGGACTCTGCCTGCCTGACCGGCACGGGTTCCGGCTTTTTGCTGACCGCCGGGGTGCTTTCTTCGACTTTGATCGGTGCTGCTTTCACGGAAGACAATGACCCGGATGGGATCTCCGGAGTCGTCTTTTGTATCGTCGGCATTACAGTGGTCTCTCTTGACAGGATCGAAGGCTCACTGGTCCTCTCTGCCATCCTTATGGTAGGCTCCGTGGAAGCATCTACTTTTTTAACTTCTATATTGAATTCTCCTGAGGGGTTCTGTGCCTGCACGCCCTGGGAAGGCATGCTCCTGGGAGGTGTGTTCTGAGAAGGTGCGCTCTGATAAGCCCCACTCTGAGGAGGCATATTCTGGTAGGATCCGCCCTGTGGCGGCATGGCGCGCTCTGTATTCATGCCGCTCTGCCCGTATCCATACCGGGATGGATCATAACCTGCAGGAGCAGCTTCCGGTGTCGGCGGGATCCTGTCCTCTACATCCGTAGAACTGTACCCGTCGCCGATGACAGGAGTTGTATCCATATATACGGGGGCCGTATCCGTCCTGTGTTTTCTCTGATATATGACCTCTTCTCCGGCCTGTCCCTCCTCTGCGGCTCTTACCTTCTGCTCCTCTTCATATGTGAGCTCCTGATGCATCCTCTTCAGTTTCAGAGCCTTTATCGCCAGAGGACTTGATACGAACCAGAGGCTGATCTCGTTACAGCACTCCACACATTTCTCGCCCTGTCCGGTGGTATGGTACAGATTGGCCAGCTCGTAAGCCCATTTGGCATCAAAATCTCCGAAATGCTTTGATTTGAACTCCTCCAGCAGCTCTATCCTCTCGGTTTCGTTAGCATCCGTGGCTTTCAGCAGTCTGTACTGCAGGATGTATTTGCCGGGATCCTTGGGCGCTAAGCGGACAAATTCCCTCATATATTGTACGGCATAATTGATCTGACCCATTTTGATCGCCAGTTCGCTCATGTCATATACTATCTTTCTTTTGATGGGATCTTCTGGATTTCTGTAGTAAGCAATGCTTAAGACTGCAAATGCATCATCATATCTTCTGTTGATCTTGTACACTTCGCTGACAAGACGCAAAGTCCTGATGCTCTTTTCCTGTCTCCAGTCGATGGTATCCGCAACATCCTGTGCATCCCTATATTCTCCCTTGTTGATATAGGACAATATCTGGTTTATGCGGATCTTTTTTTCATATTTATCCAAAGCAGCTGCCTCCGGAATCTTCTACAAAACACAATAATCGGTATATTTTACCACATTTTTTATGCTTTTACCACATTATATGGTATAGAGCTCCGATCATTCCCTGTCCCGGGTAAGGATATCGGCAAGAGCGGCAAACTGTTCAAGAGATAATTCTTCCCCTCTGACAGTAGGTTTTAAGCCCAGCGCCGTGATACTCCCTAATAATTCTTCTTTTCCAAAACCGATCCCGGCATATCCCAAAAGAGCATTGACAAGGGTTTTTCTTCTCTGATTGAAGGCACCCCTGATAAGGTCGAATAACAGCTTTTCGTCCCGTGCCTGTACCGGTTTGTCCTCATATACTTCCATGTGCACAACTACCGAATCCACCTTCGGTGCCGGCACAAAACAGCCCGATGGTACCTTCCTGACTATACAGGCCTTTGAATGATAGGCTGTCGCAAGGGTTAAGGCTCCGTAGTTTTTGGACCCGGGCTTTGCGGTTATCCTCTCCCCCACCTCTTTCTGCACCATGACGGTGACGGATCGGCATAAGGTCTGTGATTCAAATATGGACATGATGACTGGAGTTGTAATGTAATACGGCAGATTGGCCACTATCCTGAAGGGTTTCCCCCCTGTGACTGCCGACAGATCGGTCTTCATGATATCCGCATTTATTATCTCGATATTATCACGCCCCGACAGAGTTTCCCGTAATATGGGTATAAGCTTCTTATCGACCTCTATGGCATATACCCGTGCACAGGCGTTTGATAAGAATTCCGTAAGGGTCCCAAGCCCCGGACCGATCTCTACTGCGATATCATCCTCAGATATGCCGGAGGCTTTTACGATATCCTCCAGTACCGAGACATCCCGCAGGAAATTCTGCCCGAATCTTTTACTGGCAGTAAAATCATGCCTGTTCATTATCGCTTTTGTATTATCGGCGATGCTGCTCATAGGAACCTATAAAGCCTTTTGGCATTTGTGCTGGTTATTTCCTCTGTTTCTTCGGTAGAGATCCCTTTTATCCTCGAAATCTCATCTACCACATATTTCAGATACAAAGAACAGTTCCTCTCTCCCCTATGGGGATCGGGAGCCAGATAAGGAGCATCTGTTTCAAGAACGATGCGCTCAAGCGGTATCTTTTCCACAACCTCCTTAAGCTTTTTTCCGTTCTTAAACGTGACGACTCCTCCCACCCCTATCATGAAGCCGAGTTCGGTATATCTTACGGCATCCTGTAAAGCGTAGGAAAAGCAATGGATCACTCCGTTTATCCCGCCTTTACTGCCGCCAAACCTTTCCTCTATGACCCGCATGGTATCTGCGGCTGCACCTCTTGAGTGTATGACGACGGGAAGGTTAAGCTCATCTGCAAGATCCAGCTGCTTTATGAACCATTTTTCCTGTTCTTCTTTATCGTAGGATTCTCCATGATAATCAAAGCCTATCTCTCCTATGGCCCTGACATTTTCTCTGTCTTTTGCAAGTTCCCTGATGTGATCGAGGATCCCTTCCGACAGATTGGAAAGTTCTGATGGATGTATGCCCAGAGCGGCATAGACGTGATCGTATTTTCTGGAAAGCTCGTAGGTTGTGTCGACAGATCCCTCATCGGCGGCTACATTGATCACCATACCGATCCCGCCGGCCGGAAGATCCTGTCCCAGGATCCGGTCTCTGTCCGGTATGAATCTGTCATCATCGTAATGTGCATGTGTATCAATTATCATCGTTTTTTATATCAGCATCGGCTGCCAGCTTTTCTTTCAGCTGAACATCCACCTCTATCTCGCTGTCCTTTCTTACGACAGCCTTTATGGCCTCGGTGGCCGCTCTTTGAGCAGCTATTGCCGCTGCCTTTTTTGCTTCCGCTTCTTTTATGGCCAGATCCTTTTCCTCTCTCCTTGTCTCCAGACCGTGGAGGATGATCTCCTTATAAATGATATCAAATATGGCAGCAAGAGGGATGGCTATAAGGATGCCTATGACTCCGAACATCCTTCCGAATACTATGATGGAGGCAAGGATCCACAGCGACGAGATGCCCAGTGTGTTGCCGAACAGCTTGGGCTTTATGATATATCCGTCTATGGTCTGCAGTATTGCGGTGAAAACAAGGAACCACAAAGCATGCCATGGATTTACGAAAAGCAGGATCACTCCGCCTATGACTGCTCCGGCTATGGGTCCGAAGGTCGGTGCCAGATTGGTGAGACCTACTATGACCGATATAAGTATCTTGTAATCCATGCCGGCTATAGACATGAATACAAGATTTATGATACCTACGATCAGACCATCCAGCATATCTCCGGCGATATATCTTATCAGTATGCTATTGCATCTGCCCCAGAACGAGCTGAGATCCTCATAACGCTTTGAAGGCAGCAGTGCCTTAAGAAGACGTCTGAGACTTGCCGTCAGCTTATCCTTGTCAAATAGTATATATATAGCCAGGATCACGGAGATGACTGCAGTAAATATATTCTTGCCGAAATCTATGGACTTGCTCACGATGTTGTTGGCGTTCTTTGATATGTAAGAAGTGATCTCCTCTAAGATCTGATCGGCACGGCTGGTGATGCTTGCCAGATCTATGTCAAAACGGGCCGCCATATTACTGAATCCATTGATCATCATCTGAAGACTGTCCGAATACATATCGAAATTGCCGAAGAATGTCGTAATGGACTGTATCAACTGAGGGATAACGGAAACAAAGAAAACCACTATAAGCAGGACGACCCCCAGTACCGTCACCCAGACGGATATAACCCTTTTTAATCCGGGTTTATCCTTTATCCCCGAAAACAGAGTTTTCTCCACCAGATTTACCAGAGGATCCATGATATAAGCTATCACCAGTCCCAGGATCACAGGCAGGGTAAACCGCACAAGGTATCCCAATCCCACAAATAACAGATGTATATGGCTCAAAGCCAGATAAAACGTGACTATCACACACCCGGCTTTAGCGTATGGTGTCCACCCTTTATCCCTGAAAAAATTACCGAATCTCATAAATATCTCCTGATCGCCTTAATAACTGAAAAAATTATATCACAAAAAATCCTTGCATAACTGAAAAGATTATAGTACAATTCCACTTGCGTCAAGAAAAGTCGAGTTTTATGACGTCAGGCGTTTGTTTTTGCGCTTCTAGCTCAGTTGGTAGAGCACCTGACTCTTAATCAGGGTGTCCAGGGT
>CAMOIV010000009.1 GCA_946616305.1 uncultured Lachnospiraceae bacterium
CTGCTGAGCCTGGAATGCTGCGATAGCTGCGAAGTTAGCTGCCTCTGCTGCCTTTCCTGCCTCTGCCTGAGCCTTTCCAAGAGCGATCTGCTGTGCCTGGAACTCTGCTATACGCTGGAAGTTAGCTGCCTCTGCTGCCTTTCCTGCTGCTGCCTGAGCCTGGCCAAGAGCGATCTGCTGTGCCTGGAACTCTGCTATACGCTGGAAGTTAGCTGCCTCTGCTGCCTTTCCTGCTGCTGCCTGAGCCTTTCCGATCTCGATCTGCTGAGCCTGGAATGCTGCGATAGCTGCGAAGTTAGCTGCCTCTGCTGCCTTTCCTGCTGCTGCCTGAGCCTTTCCGATCTCAACCTGCTGAGCCTGGAATGCTGCGATAGCTGCGAAGTTAGCTGCCTCTGCTGCCTTTCCTGCCTCAGCCTGAGCCTGGCCAAGAGCAACCTGCTGTGCCTGGAATGCTGCGAGGTTCTGCTGATATGTTAAATAATCAGCGAGACGCTTCTCTTGATCAGCTCTTGCTGCTGCTACTATCTCTTCAGGTGTTGCAGCAAACGCAGGTACTGTTGCCAACACCGTGATAACCAGTGTAGCAAGGATCAATGATAATTTCTTCATTTTACATTCTCCTCCTAGATTGGAATATTGATTTTGAAATTGCTTGTATTGTAAACCTATTTAACCCGCTGTGTCAACATATTGGGAAAAACAGATAAAAAAATACACCTTTCACACAAATTACTGTTATTTTGTGTCTCCATACTCGGTTTCGCAGTATTTACACCTGTATATTGCGTTTTTGCTGTCAGTGAGGACGAAGATCTGATCAAGTCCCTGCTCAATGGAAGAAATGCATCTTGGGTTTCTGCATTTGATTATGTTCTTAACCTCCTTGGGCAGAAGAAGCTCCGGCTTGTCTATGATCTGTCCGTCCTTTATAACATCTATGGTGGCTGTATGATCCAGGAGTCTTATGATATCCAGATTGAAATTATCTATGGACGTCTCGACCTTTATGATATCCTTCTTTCCCATTTTCCTTGAAAAAGCGTTCTGGATTATAGCCACGGAACAGTCAAGTTTGTCCAGTCCCATGTCATGATACAGCTTCAGTCCCTTTCCTGGAGTGATATGGTCTATCACAAAGCCCTCATCTATCTTTCCGACATTGAGTTTGTATTTGCCGTTATTAATGAGATCCGACATATCTCCCTCCTTATCTACTGTTTCCCCGGTTTGATATCAAGGAGCATCAGTATCAGTGCCATCCTGATATACATGCCGTTCCTGACCTGCTCGAAGTATCTGGCTCTTTTATCCTTATCCACCTCTACCGATATCTCATTAACCCTGGGAAGCGGATGGAGTACGATCATATCATCCGAGGCCAGTTCCATCTTGTTTGCGTCAAGTATGTAGAAATCCTTCAATCTCACGTAATCCTCTTCGTTAAAGAATCTCTCTCTCTGGACTCTCGTCATATACAGCACATCAAGCTCGGGCAGCGCCTGCTCAAGCTTTGTGAGTTCCTTATATTCAACCTTATCATTGGATCTTATTTCTTCGATGATATAATCCGGGAGCTTTAATTCCTCCGGTGAGATAAAGACGAATCTGATATTCTCATATCTTAAAAGAGCCCTTATAAGGGAATGTACCGTTCTGCCGAATTTAAGGTCACCGCACATTCCTATGGTCATGTCGGATAATCTTCCCTTATCGGACCTGATGGTCATAAGATCTGTCAGTGTCTGGGTTGGATGCTGGTGACCGCCGTCTCCAGCGTTTATGAGAGGAATGCCGGAGAACTGGGCTGCCACCATGGGTGCACCCTCTTTGAAATGTCTCATTGCTGCTATATCGGCAAAGCATGAAACAACCCTTATGGTATCGGCAACGCTTTCTCCCTTGGCCGCCGATGATGAAGAAGCATCTGCAAACCCAAGTGTCTTTCCTCCGAGATGGAGCATGGCAGCCTCAAAGGAAAGTCTCGTTCTGGTGCTGGGTTCATAGAATAAGGTGGCCAGCAGCTTTCCGTCGCATACATGAGCGTATCTTTGGGGATCGGCTTTGATATCCTCTGCCACATCCATCAGATCGTCAAGTTCCTCCACGGTAAGGTCCAGCGGTGTCATAAGATGACGCATCATAATCCTCCCTACTCTCTTATCTGGCCTGTGCCTGTGATCTTATATTTATATGAAGTCAGAGCCATGAGGCCCATAGGCCCTCTGGCATGTATCTTCTGAGTACTTATGCCGATCTCGGCTCCGAAGCCGAACTCAAAGCCATCAGTGAATCTTGTGGAAGCATTCCAGTAAACACAGGCCGAATCTATCTCATTCAAGAATCTTTCGGCTCTTTCCTTGTTGTTTGTGATTATGGCCTCTGAGTGACCCGTGGAATAATAGTTGATATGCTCAATGGCCTGTTCTATATTATCCACTATCTTTACCGATATGGAGGGTCCAAGATACTCCCTGCCGAAGTCCTCTTCGGTTGCGGGATTGATCTTCTGATCTATCTCAACGGAATCCTGGTCACCATACATTGCAACGGATTTTGCGGAAAGCCTCTCTTCTATCATGGGGAGGATCTTTGCAGCCACATTCCTGTGTATGACCAGGGATTCGCATGCGTTGCATACTCCGAGTCTCTGGGTCTTGGCATTCTCGATTATATCAAGGGCCATATCCGTATCCGCCTCGGAATCCACATATATGTGACAATTGCCTACTCCCGTCTCTATAACGGGTATGGTGGAGTTGTCTATCACCGAGCGGATTAGTCCGGCGCCTCCCCTGGGTATGAGAAGATCCACGTATTCGTTGAGCTTCATGAATTCCGTTGCGACTTCTCTTGATGTATCTTCTATTATCAGTATCGAATCCTCGGGAAGCTTTTCCTTCTTAAGAGCATTCCTTATGGTAGATGCTATGACCTTATTTGTCTCTATGGCATCGGAACCGCCCCTTAATATACAGGAATTTCCGGCCTTGAAGCACAAAGCGAAGGCATCTGCGGTAACATTGGGTCTTGACTCATATATTATGCCGATGACACCTATGGGAACCACCACCTTCACTATACGCAGGCCGTTAGGTCTCACATACAGCTCCTTTACCTCACCGATCTCATCCTTTATGATGGAGACCTGAGCCATGCCCTCTGCCATTTGTTCTATACGTTTGCCGTCAAGGCGGAGTCTGTCAACCAGAGCATCGCTCATACCCTTTGATCTTGCATTTGCCACATCCATCTCATTGGCTTCCAGTATGGCGTCTTTATTCTCTTTCAGTGCTGTAGCTGCGGCTCGAAGGCCGAGATTTTTTGATGCCGGATCAAGCTTTGACATGAGAAGGGCGGCTTTTTTCGCTCTCAAACCCAATGACTCTAAATAATCCAATTTGTGATCATCCTTTCCGTCCCACATGCGGGGCAAGGTTTTATACCAATCTATATCTTAACATATCGAGTGAGCCTGTAAGCCGGGTTATGTATCAGTTGCCTGATGATGATGATCTATCTTGGCCATACATTACTGCATGGCTCCAGCGATCTACCTGAAAGCAGGCCGGGCAAGCCTATGGCTCTCTGTTTGATCTTGCTTCGGATGGGGCTTGCAATGCCGTTCCTGTTACCAGCAACGCGGTAGTCTCTTACACTGCCTTTTCACCATTACTATGAGATCATAGCTGTATATTTTCTGTTGCGCTATCCCGCGGGTCACCCCGGGCGGACGTTATCCGTCATCCTGCCCTGTGAAGCCCGGACTTTCCTCGACAGGGTCGAACCCTGCCGCCATCATCCGGCTCACTCGATATATCATGATATCATTAAGACCGTCTTACTCCAAGGCTTTCAGATATCTGTTGTATTGTGCTTCTTTAACTTCTGTTACTTCATCAAGATGGAGCTCATCAAGTTCCCTGATATAATCATCAAAGTCTCCTTCAAGGTTCTTATCCCCTTTGATGAATTCATCCGAGCTTGTGTCCACCTCTTTCTGTATGTCCTCCATATAGAGGTTCATGGTATCGCTTTCCTCGCTGGTGGCATATATCTCGGGCCAGGGATCCTTTATATACTGACGAAGCTCGGCATTTATCTTAGCATGCCAGTCAGCCACAAGGATATCGGTGGCTTCCACGGACTGGGCCGCCGGGAATACAAACGCGGGATTGATACCGAACTTCTGCAGCCAGTCATTGTCATTACCCTGCTCCGTGTATTCTCTGTTGCCTTCGGCATTTATTATATAGCTTTCACCCTCAAATCCCCACTGATAATAATCCTGACAGTGTTCGGACATGGAGTAATCGAGGAATTTTACCGCAAGCTCTATCTGAGGAGATTTGGTGCTCACTCCGAACATGCCTGCAAGGGAATTCCTGCCTACATAGAATCCTTCGTGTTCTCCGGAAAGTGGCTTTACTCCCACGAAGGCAGTGGCGGCGGTGCCGTCATAGTAGGGAAGAACGTTTGAATACATCATGGACATGGCCCAGCTGTAATCAAAGGCTACTCCTGTCTTATCCTCCGAGATCCTCTCTATTATCTTATCCCTGTCAAGCTCCTCATAGTTTTCCTCCAGAAGACCTTCCTTATAGAGATTGTTTATGAATTCCAGATATTCTCTGTAATTATCCGAATCGGCGTAGGCATAGGTCACGTTTCCGTTATCATCAGCCTGGAATCCGCTGACCAGGTCCAACCCGAAGGCCGGTCCGAACATATAAGGGAAGAATTCCCTGGTAACACTCATGGGGATCTCATCCGTTGCATCCCCGTTACCGTTCATGTCATTGTCTCTGTAATACTTAAGAAGCTCCACAAAATCATCAAGAGTATCCGGAGCCTTCATGCCGGCCTTATCAAGCCAGACCTGATTGTACATTAAGCAGGGTTGGTAATCGTCCGCCACATTGAGACCCGCAACATAGTATATGTGTCCGTCTTCTGCCGTAAGCTCAGCCTTCTCAACAGGATTCTCGGACAGCCACTTTGTGAAATTGGGCATGAAATCAAAGTATTCGTCAAGAGGAACGAAAAGACCTGATTTGATATATACCTGATTGGGATCCGAACCCGGTATCTTGATGATATCCGCATCCGTGTCACCGGAGCTTATAAGGGGAGCTGCCATCTCTTCATATTTGTCATAATCAAAGAGCTGCCAATCCGGCTCGACCCCTGCTTCCTCAAAGACCTTCAGAACTATGGGAGCTTTCTCTATGTCTACAAAGGTATAGTTGGACTTCTCGGCCATTATCTTGATGGTGCCGCCGTCCTCGGTTATGGGGGCTTCTCCCGTATATACATAGCCTGAGGAATCCTCCATGACCTCGGCATGCTCTATGGCAGAATCAACTATCTCGGTGTTGGCCAGCTCGTTGCCTCCGGAGTTCTCCTGTGGCTTGCTCCCGCATCCTGTAAGTGCCGCTGTAATAAGGGCAGATGCTGTCATTATCGATATGATTTTTCTGATCATTCTCTCTCCTCCGGCTTTACTATCTTATCAAATGCTTCTGAGTTTCTCTATAATATCGAGACACTCCTCTGCATCTAGTCCGTCTATCGCTTTTATCATGGACGTGATATATTCCCTGATATCATCATTATATGAATAATCCTGCAGTTTTGACTGCGCACTCTCCATCCCGTCCATATCCAGATCATCACAGGCTGAATACAGTTCATCCAAAAGCTGATCAAGAGTGGCTTTATCTATCATGGGCTTATCTGCCAAATCTCCATCTGTCTCTTCGGTACCGATACACTCAAAGAGGGCATCCAGAAGCTTACCGTATTCACTGACAGCCGCATCGTTTCCGGATCTTATGGCATCTATGTCTCCGGCTTTTCCTGCCTTCTCCAGTGCCTCAGCCATAGCTCCCAGCTTCATGGCTCCTATCTGCCTTGAACTGCTCTTTAAGGCATGGACTCTTATGGTATAGTCTTCCCAATCCTCTTTGTTGTAGTCATCGATGATGGCCTGCTTCTTTTCGGCACCGGACTTTAAGTATTCCTCCAGGATCTTATTATAGAGATCTACGGATCCAAGCCCTGCAACTGCCGACTTTGCATCATCAATTCCGTAACATTGTATCACTTTTGCCTCCTCTTTGTCAGTTAAATCCTCTGCCATGTCTTCCGGCGAATTCTCGATGATCTTATCATCAGGGAGCCATTTTTTAACCGCGGCGACTATGTTTTTTACGTCTATGGGCTTGGCTACAAAATCCTCCATACCGGCATTTGCAAAAAGACTTCTCGCTTCCGGCAGGGCATTGGCGGAAAGAGCCACTATTGCAGGCTGTTTTATGGTCTTATCGGCTCTTATGACACGTGTTGCCTCCACTCCGTCCATACCGGGCATCATGTGGTCCATGAATACTATGTCATATTCCTTGTTCTTAACCTTATCTATGGCGCTCTGGCCTCCCATCGCACTGTCCATATTAGCCTTAATGGGCTTTAACAGGCCTTCTGCGATCTTGATGTTGATCATATTGTCATCAACGACGAGTATGTTTGCGGAGGGGGCTGTGAAATCTATCCTGAAAGCCTTCTCCTGTACGTCTCTTTCAGTCATAGGATCACCGTTCAGCATCTTAAGCATGAGCATGGTGGTCTGAGGCCTCTGCATGATGGTAAGGTTGCTTATGTCGGCAGAAAACTCGGATCCGAAGGGTACCAGCATGATACCGTTGACCTTGGGATTGGCATCAAGAAAATCCATCATCGCTCTGTCATAATGCTTATCCTCAAAGAACAGATACTCCTTCTTTCCGGTGTTCTCGTATTCACTTAAGGATCTGATGGACTTATGATCCACACGGAGACGTTCAAGCTCATCATCGAACATATTCACTATCGTGTCCTTATCATTTAGTCCGTAAGCAAATTTCCCTTCCGCATCCTCTACCTTTATGACGTTGGTGGGATCCACTATCTTCTGAGGGATGATGAACCAGAAATCCGAACCCTTACCGTAGACGCTCTCGACGCCTATACTGCCGTGCATGGCCGTGACCAGCTTCTGGGATATTGCAAGACCCAGACCTGTGCCCTCCACAGCTCTGTTACGTTTCGAATCCACTTGCTGGAAGCTTACGAAAAGCTTATCTATATCCTCCTGTTTTATACCTATGCCGGAATCCTTTACATGATAAGTGAGATATACCGTATCCGTGGAAATGGTTTCACATTTCACTTCTATGGTAACGAATCCCTTCTGGGTGAATTTGATAGCATTATTGGCTATGTTTATGATGATCTGCCTGATCCTCATGGCATCGCCCTTTAAGGTCTTCGGCAGTTCGGATTTGTTGATCACCGAGAACTCGATATCCTTGTCACCTATCCTTGTTGCAAGGATCTTTGCGATGTCGGAAAGCTCCGACAGAGGTTCGTAATCATCCTCTATTATGTCCATTTTGCCGGATTCTATCTTGGAGTAATCAAGGATGTCATTGATGATATTAAGGAGGTTCTGTCCGGAATTTCTGATCTGTATCAGATAATCGGTTATATCACCGGTATCCTTTTCGCGCATGGCGATCTCCGTCATGCCTATGACGGCATTCATGGGAGTTCTTATTTCATGGCTCATATTTGCCAGGAAATCCGACTTCATGCGGCTTACCCTTTGGAGTTCCCTGTTTGCCTCCTCCATGGCTTTGATCCTTATGACGGAATTTGTGGTGTCATGGATGATAAAAAGAGTACCTATCTCGTTTTCACGATCACCCAGTTTGCTGACCTTGACCCTGAAATAATACTCTTCTTCACCGCTGTTATAGGTAATGATACCCTCACTGTCCGTATGCTCCTCATCGTGCATCCAGTCCTCAAGGGCCTTTCTGTCCCGGAAGCTCTCCATGAGGTCTTTGTCCAGGGTGTTTTTTATCATGTTATTGATATGGATCAGGTCATCATTCTTGTCATAGAGTATGAGGCCGTCTGTCATATCGTTGGCAAAGCTGTCAAGAGACCAGGTCCTCAGCTTGTTATCAGCATAATAGACAACGTAATACATGCTCAGGATCACCATGATGTTATATATATATGACAGCATCCAGACAGGAATGGAAAAACGTATCCCAAGTGTCTCGGTAAGGGAATACGCTATAGTCATGAGCATCAGTACCAGATATCTGCCTCTGAAGATCTCATGGGAATACCATATACAAAAGGCAATGGCCACCAGGATCATGACAAGTATGATATACTCCATTATCCTGTAGGATCTGAAGCTGTTAAACAGACCTGTATTCTTTGAATCGGTCGCAACCCAGAACCCTTTTCTGAAATATATCCTTTTCTGGAAGGAAAAGACCCTGGCCCCGAAATACTGGCTTATGACCAGATATGCCTGATATATGCATGCACAGGCTGAAACCACGACACAGACAAGGAAGTGCCTGTATCTGTCGATCATGATGATCATGATAAGGAAAGACAGTAAGAACAGAGCATGGAGCATATAATGCGGAAGCAAGACCCTGCTGGCCTGCTTTGAGCTGTCTGTCCCAAGCAGCGCAAAGCATATAAGATCGTCACAAGCCATAATGGACGACATTATGATCAGCCCTATGTTTTTCCTTTTGTGCCGCCATTGGATGATGATACAGGAAAGACACAGAAGAAACAGCAGGATGAAAGTAAGCTTCAGCAAGATCATATTACATTGTTATCAGTAGAATACCGACCCTCCGATGAATTCCCTAATGATTGAATTGGCTGGTATACCCGCAGTGTCTATGGAAAGGAAATACTGCAGGAATTTTAATAATCTCTTTGCCTCCTGATAATCAGGATCCCCTTCCTCTACCGCAAATAAAAGCGGCTCCACAAAAGGCTTCAATACTGCTATCTCATATATATGTGCCGAATTGAACATGGCATCCGCCTCCTCCTGGAAGGGGAATATGTTCCTTTCCTCACCTCTTCTCACCGACGGCCACATGGAAAGTGTTCTGGAAACAGAGGCTCCTCTTGTATAGAAATCCCGCACCATCCTTCTCATGAGTCTGCCGTCCGTGGTGGGAACCCTGTTATGCTCGTCCACATTCAAGGTCGTCAGTGCACTTATATAGATCTTGTATTTACTCTCTTTGGGAAGGGTATATGACAATGCATCATTAAGTCCGTGTATACCCTCGATAACAAGTATATCAGACTCTCCCATCTGAAGAAAATCCCCTTTATATTCCCTGACCCCTGTTTTGAAATTAAAGCTGGGGATCTCTACTCTCTCGCCGTTAAGCAGAGCTGTCATGTCCCTATTGAAGCCTTCCGTATCAATGGCCTCCAGGCACTCAAAGTCATAATTGCCGTCCTCATCCTTCGGTGTATCCACTCTGTTCTTGAAATAGTTGTCCAGAGCTATGGGATGAGGCTTCATGCCGTGGGCCAGAAGCTCTATGGAAAGCCTGTGTGAAAAGGTTGTCTTGCCTGAGGATGAAGGTCCGGCTATCATGACGAAGCGCACGCCCTCCCTGGAGCCTATATCCTTGGCGATCTCTGCGATCCGGCTTTCTATTAAGGCTTCCTGCACAAGGATCACCTCGTTCATCCTGCCTTGAGATATGGCGTCATTTAGTGCTCCCACCGTATCTATATCCATCATCTCGCCCCATTTCGTGGCATCATACATGGTATCAAACAGCTTGGGACTGTCAGCAAAAGGCGGTACCTTCAGAGGATCACTCCTTTTTGGAAGCTGCAGCATGAGACCGTCCCTGTAAAGGAACAGATCAAAATACTTAATATATCCGCAGCTAGGTACCATGTATCCGTAGAAATAATCCTCAAAACCGTCCAGAGCGTAGAGGTTCACCTTATCCGACCTGCGGTATCTGAAGAGCCTCTCCTTATCATACATTTTAAGCTCATGGAATCTCTTCATCACCCGTTCCAGGGAATTGGAGCTCTTTCTGATGGGCAGATCCCCGTCCACCAGCTCCTGCATCCTCTTTCTGACTCTTACCACCGTATCCTCATCAAGACGGGTATCTCCCTTATAGGATATGTAATAAGCATTGCCTATGGAAAACTCCACCTTTACCTTCTCGATATGTTCCCAGCCCAGGACGTCATAAAGTGACTTTATCAGGAGAAGTGAGGCAGATCTTTTATATGCCTTGTGTCCCGCATGGCCGGAAAGATCCTCAAAATCAAGGGCGCAGTCGTGGTCCACCGTATGGAATATCTCCTTAAGCTTGTTATCGATCTTTCCAAGTACTATGGGTGATTGGAACTCACTCTGAAAATCCATTGCTATGGTCTTAAGTGACGTATGCTCGGGATATTCGTATTCTCTGCCTCTGAATGTGATCTTCATGTTTTATACTCCTTATACGATGGTAAATGTTTTTTCGGCCTTATCTTCTATCACCGATATTCCCTCGGTATTATTCTCCAGAAATTCCTTCATGTAGGGAATAAAGATCTTCTCTATGCCGTAATGTCCCGCATCTATTATGCAAAGCTCCTTCTCAAGGGCATCTATGCCGTCATGGTGGCTTATATCCCCTGTGATGAGCACGTCGCAGCCTTCGATGGCTGCAGTATCAATGGCAGACGAACCGGATCCCGGGAATACGGCAACCTTTACCATGACGGAAGAAAGGTCTCCGTAGGCGATGACTGATCCTATATCGAAGGCAGACTTGACTCTTTCGCATAACTCAGCCAGCGTCAGATCCTCCTTCAGATATCCGAAGCACCCAAGTCCCAGCTCCTCTCCCAGGGTCGGTTCCAATACCTTTGTCTCGATAAGATCCAGTCTTTTCGATGCCTCGATCCCCATGCATGTGATATCAAAATCGGTATGCATGGCAAACAGGGCCATATCATTTCTTATGATCTCCATGACCCTTTTCCCAACATAATTATCTCCGGAAACCCTTTTAATACTCTTGAAAATAAGGGGATGATGGCAAAGGATCAGGTCCGCTCCGGCTTCATGAGCAGCAGCTATAACATCCGATGTGGCATCCAAAGCCACATATACCTTGTTTATCTCCTTCTCCATATCTCCCACCAGTAGTCCGGGATTATCCCACTGTTCGGAATACTGTATGGGTGCGAGTTCATTTAATAAAAGAGCAAGATCATTTAATTTCATGATTTTAATACCTCATCATAAAGCCTTAGCTCATAAGTCAGATCCATCCTTCTGTCTTCAGGCAGATCCCTGCTTGAAAGAAGCGATGCAAGCTCATCCCTTCGTTTCATGAAAGCTGTCCTTATCCCGTTCTTTAGCAATTCCCTTTTTATGCAGGGCCCGAACCGGAAGAAGATCTCGGATATGTCTTTATTCTCTCCCCTGCAACATCCCATGATGACATAGAGTTTTCCGGCATCCGTAACATATACTTCATCTCTTATGCAAAAACCCCTGTTTGTTAAAAACCTTCTGAAATCGGGGATCATGCTCTGAGGTGAGAATACAAACCGGTCGTAACCCCATGCCTTGTCCATGTCATCATCAAGTATCTTCTGTATCAGGGGACCACCCATACCGCTTATGACAAGAACGTTATCCCTGCCTGTGACCTGCGGTACATCCTTAAGTCCGTCGGATCTTATGAAGCTGATTGGCCCCGGATCCTCTAATATCCTTGCTGCATTTTCTCTGGCCTTCGATAAGGGGCCCTCGTTTATATCACAGGCATATGCCCTCTTACACGATCCCTGATCTATAAGCCATATTGGCAGGTATCCGTGGTCACATCCGATATCCGTGACGGTTTCACACCTGCCTGCCATGTCACAGCAGGCCTTAAGACGGTCAGTCAGCAGCATGTCTTATTCGAGATAGTCCTTCAGCTTTCTGGAGCGTGAAGGGTGTCTGAGCTTCCTTAAAGCCTTTGCCTCTATCTGCCTGATACGCTCTCTGGTGACATTAAACTGTTTTCCTACCTCCTCAAGGGTACGTGCCTTGCCGTCATCGAGACCGAATCTCAAACGCAGGACCTTCTGCTCCCTTTCGGTCAAGGTATCAAGCACTTCGTCAAGCTGCTCCTTCAGCAGTTCGAAAGCCGCGGCATCTGCGGGTACCGGCACCTGCTCATCCTGGATGAAATCACCAAGATGGGAATCTTCCTCTTCTCCTATGGGCGTTTCAAGAGAAACCGGTTCCTGAGATATCTTAAGGATCTCCCTTACCTTCTCCACAGGCATATTCATTTCCTTGGCGATCTCCTCGGGACTGGGCTCCCTGCCAAGCTCCTGAAGCAGCTGCCTTGAAACACGGATCAGTTTGTTTATGGTCTCAACCATATGAACGGGTATCCTGATGGTCCTGGCCTGATCTGCTATGGCTCTGGTTATGGCCTGTCTTATCCACCATGTTGCGTATGTAGAGAACTTATATCCTTTTCTGTAATCAAACTTCTCTACGGCTTTGATAAGTCCCAGATTTCCCTCCTGAATCAGGTCAAGGAACAGCATGCCTCTGCCCACATAACGCTTTGCGATGGAAACAACAAGCCTGAGATTTGCCTCTGCCAGCTTGTTCTTTGCCTCCTGATCTCCCAGCTCCATCCTCTTGGCAAGCTCCACCTCTTCCTCGGCAGAAAGAAGCGGGACCTTACCGATCTCCTTTAAGTACATACGTACGGGATCTTCGATAGCCAGGTTTTCGGGGACATCATTCAGATCGATGTTTTCAACGTCGATCTCTTCTTCATTCTCTATCTCTTCCGGCGGGATATCATCGTCGTCGTCATCAACTACATCCGGGTTATCCGACATCTTCAGTACATCGATGCCGTTCTTCTCCAGCGTTTCCCATATCCTGTCATAATCCTCTTCTCCAAGCTCCATGCCCTCAAACTGGCTCATGATCTCGTTGTTCTCGAGAACGTTAGACTTTTTCTTTCCAGATTCCACAAGGGCTCTGAGCTTTTCTTCAAACTTTTCTTCGTTTGTTTCCATCAATACTCCTCTCTTTCATCGGATCCGATGTCAGACCGATATCCTGATATTCTTTAATCCGGCAAGCGCTTTCTTTTCCTCCAGGGATTTCTTAAGGGGATCCATGCCGTTATCTTCTGTCCTCATTCTGTCCAAAGCCGCTTTCTTGACTTTGATCACCAGGTCTGTAAGAGCCTGGGATCTTTCATCATCCGACTGTGAGACATCCATATGAGCATCTATTATGGCCATAGCCTCCCCTGCTTTATCCTCCCCGGCAAATCCGGTTATGATATCGGCGACGTTCAGATTCTCTTTCTCATATCCTTCAAAGATCTTCCCGGCAATACGTCTGGTCAGGTCATCCTTAAAGTCATCCGGGGATATATACGGTTTAACCGCCTCAAAGATCCTCTCATCATCACACATCCATGTGAGGAGGTATCTCTCTGCCTTGTCACTCCCGGAGTCTGCCTTATCCGATGATCTCCTGCCAGCGCCTTCCTGAAAATACGATCTGCTCTCGGCTTCCTGTCTGATCTCTGCCCTTTCCATGGCGCCTGCTACACTGCGGCGCAATACCTCTTCCTTAACGGCATATTTGGAAGCAGTGGCGGATATGTAATTTTCTCTTGCCATCTCATCGTCTATGTCTGCTATATATGCGGCCGCTCTTTTCAGAAAAGCCGTTCTGCCTTCAGGATCCGACATGTCATGATCTTTTTCAAAATATCTGAGCATGTAGAAGAAGGAATTCTCCGCTTCGGATATCCTCTTGTCAAATTCTTCCGCTCCAAGCCCCTTGATAAATTCGTCGGGATCCTTATAAGGTTCAAGATCTATTACCCTGGTAACGAGACCGGCACTGTTACATATGGGAACTGCCCTTGCCGCAGCCTTCATGCCTGCCTCGTCCGAGTCGTAGGTCAGCCGGACCTCTTTTGTATATCTCTTAAGCAAGGATGCATGGCCGGGTGTAAAGGCTGTGCCAAGAGATGCCACGGCCTCCGTATATCCTGCCTGATGCATGGAGATCACATCCATATATCCTTCACAGACTATCCTGTAGGGCTTTCTGGATCTCCTCGCAACGTTCATCCCATACATGTTGTGGCTCTTATCAAATACCACTGTCTCAGGCGAATTAAGGTATTTCGGCTCTCCATCACCCATGACTCTTCCGCCGAAGCCTATGACCTTATTGTTCACGTCCATTATGGGGAACATCACCCGGTTAAAGAACCTGTCAGACATACCGTATTTCTCGGTTATGTTGCAAAGGCCGGCAGCATCTATTATCTCGTCCGAAAACCCTTTTTTCTTTAGATGATCCACAGCATCCGTATATCCTCTGCCTGAGAAACCCAGGCCGAAGCTTCTTATGGTCTCGTCGGTCAGACCTCTTTTTCTGAGATACTCAAGTCCCAGCCTGCCCTCGGGTGAATATAGCCTTTTGTAATAATAAACGGCGCAGGTCTTAAGACATTCAAGAACCTGTTCCTTAAAGGTCCTTCCGCGTTTTTCTTCCTCTGTCTCCTCGTATTCGGGGAGTTCAATCCCCACCTTTTTTGCAAGATGCTCCACCGCCTCGGGGAAGCTGAAATTCTCGTAATCCATCACGAAGGTGATGACGTTACCTCCTGCCCCGCATCCGAAGCAGTGATATGTCTGCCTCTCCTTATTGACACAGAATGATCCCGTCTTTTCATTGTGAAACGGGCAGAGGCCGAAATAATTGGCTCCGCTCCTTTTAAGCTTTACCACCTCTCCTATAACGTCCACGATATCGTTTCGCTGACGTATTTCCCCAAGCAGGTCATCGTTATATCTGATCTTTTTCATCTATGTCACATGATTATCCATGAAGTCGGCACGAACAGGTCGGAGTACACGCTTATGGCATATCTGTCACTCATTGAGGAAATGTAATCACAGACTATCCTCTCAAGCGGATCCTTCCTTCTTGACATGAGCTCTCTGTATTCCATCGGCAGTCTATCGGGTCTGTTAAAGAAATACATATACAGGGACTCCACCAGGCTCTCAGCCTTTCCTTCCTCGCTCTTGGCCTTTGGATTTGTATATACGTTCCTGAACATCCACTCCCTCAGACTCTTCATGGCATCATACGCCTCTTCGGACATACGGATCTCATCTTTGTCAGAGCTTTCCGTGATGATGTCATGTATGAAATAATCCAGTCTTTCCTTGGTCGTGTATCCGGCCACCCGGCCTATATCATCGGGAACACTGTCATCCCCGAGTATCCCGGCCCTGATGGCATCATCCATATCATGATGCATGTATGCTATCTTGTCGGAAAACTGTACTATCTTACCCTCCAGGGTTGAGGGATCACCCTTGGATCTGTGGTTTAGTATACCGTCTCTCACCTCATACGTGAGATTCAATCCGGTCATATCCTTTTCGAGCACATCCACAACTCTCAGCGACTGGTCCGAATGCTCAAACCCCAGTGGACATACTCTGTTAAGAGCCCTCTCACCCGCATGACCGAAGGGGGTATGTCCCAGGTCGTGCCCTAAGGCTATGGCCTCCACCAGATCCTCATTAAGCCTTAAGGCTTTGGCTATGGTCCTGGCATTCTGTGATACCTCCAGGGTATGCGTCAGTCTGGTTCGGTAATGGTCCCCCTCGGGAGTGAGAAAAACCTGCGTTTTATCCTTCAGCCTCCTGAAGGATTTGGAATGGAGTATCCTGTCACGGTCTCTCTGGAATACCGGCCTAAGATCGTCCTCTTCCTCCGCTCTGATCCTCCCCTTGGAAGATGATGAGAATGCGGCATATGGACTGAGCGTCTTTTTTTCAAGTTCTTCCAGTTTCTCTCTAATGTTCATAAACGCATTCGTCACTTTATGATGCTTCCTATGAGCTCCCCCCAGAAATTGATCTTGATCATCCATGCCACACTCATCACGAATCCCGCAAAAACGGGAATAACCACAAGCATATATATTGCAGTCAAAAGCGCATTACCTTCAGATCGTCTCATGGATACGATAAGATAAACGATGAGCAGTACTACATAGGGCATTAAGAAAAACGGCCATACAAGCTCATATCTTGAGAACAACAGAACATCCGCCGCTATCAGGACCACAAGCATCAGGATGTAACCTGCGTATCTTTTCATCCGGCCTCTCCCATGGTGTGCTTGTATTTTCGCTTTGAATCATACATCTTAGCATCAGCTCTCCTTATGGTGTCTGCAGCGCTTCTGTCTGTGATATGGTTGAATACGGCTGATCCGTACGCAAAATTCAGATCGGATCTGTTATTCGTCATGATATCGTCAAACATGTTCGCTTCCATCTCCATAAAAACATCGCTGTCATGTCCCGTAAACAGGATGGCAAACTCATCTCCTCCTATCCTGTATACCTTGGCAATCTTTTTGAAATATCCGTTTATAAAATCGGCACTTGAAATGATATACCTGTCGCCCTCTGCATGACCCATGGAATCATTGGTCTTTTTGAGATTATTAAGATCCAGTATGGCAACCACAAGATGCTCCAGCAGATCATCTCTTTCGTCGATCTTATCCACCTCCAGCTCATAGGCCTGTCTGTTGCCGAGACCTGTCAGGGTATCGGTAAAGGCAACGGATTTATAAACCTCTGCTTTCTTTAAGTCTATCTCATCTCTTATGGAACCCTGTACCGTATCTGCGGCAAGGAAGATAACAAAAAGCAGAAGTCCGATCCTTGAGTATCTGGAATGATCGGAAAAGTTCTGATTGGAATAATACCGTGCAATGTCAATGCCCACACAGATGACCAGGGCTATGAAGCCAAAATATCCCACCTCCCTGGAATTATCATCCGAGATCCGTCTTTCATTCCCGGCGGCCCTGATATGAGTAACGGCTATGCATATACCTATGGAAAAGATAGTGATATGCGTAAGTATCAGAGATCGCGAAAGATCAAGGAAGCCTGTGAAATGTACAACATTTACCAGTATGAAATCGATCACCGGAAGTATGGCTATCCTGTTGCAGATATTTCTCACCTCGCTGAATCTGCTGTTTGAATAGTATGATACTATAGGCATCGAAAGAAGCGCCAGTATCTCATATGACATGATGGAGATGATCTGGACATTCCCTATGAACAGCTGGGTTGTGTGAGTTTCGTTTATGGACCACAGAAAAACTCCCATGGAAAAGGCTGCCAGATAAAACAGGTTCCTGTTATGCATGAACCGTTTTTCCGCAACGCCCAGCACAAACAAGATGATCGAAACGAAGAATATCATAAAGCAGGCAAACACGCCGCCTGTATTGGAAACAATGATCCGCTCAAGCATATCCGCTCTGTCGCCGATGATCACATTTCCCATGATACCGCCGTATTTCTGTTCGATCCTATGAAGGTCTATCTCTATATACTTTCCGTTATATTCATCCTTAAGGGGTATAACGATCCAGGCACTGCCGGGAAGGGGAAATACATCTGTCTCCTGATCACCGAAGGCGTATATTTCCTTATCATCTACAAATATATGATTTTCCGCATGTGTCGAACGATACATCAGGTACTGTCCGTCCCTTGCCTCTCCCTGCATTTTCTTTCTCAGGATAAGGTCCTTATATCTGGACTTATCCAAAGACAGCGGCAGGGTGCAGCTTATATAGGCATCATCTGCAGCATCACGGTATTCCCATCCGTAATTATAATCCTTGGCCTTATCCTCGATAAGCTTGACGTTCTTCTCACCGGGGTTCAGACCTGAGGCCGCAATGATGATTATACCTGTTATAACGAGTATCACATATATGATTTTGTAGTTGATAGTGATCCTGTTCTTCATATAAATCGCTATAAAACTGCATGACGCAAAAGGTGATTAAAGGGACTGTGTTTTAGCACAGTCCCCGGAAACCGCATAAAATAAGGGTTTTTATCGTATCTCGTGTATCCAGCCTTCGGGCGCTTCGATCCTTCCCATCTGTATACCCGTAAGAGTATCGTATAATTTCTTTAAGGTAGGACCCATTTCATCCATTCCGGAAGCAAACCTGATCTCTTTCCCATGGTCGTTTATGCATCCGACAGGAGATATAACGGCAGCTGTTCCGCAGAGTCCGCATTCAATGAAATTACCCTCTTCCACTTCCTTCAGGGTTATCTCTCTTTGAGTTACCTTCATATCAAGATACTTCTCGGCAACATACATGATGGAGCGCCTGGTGATGGAGGGAAGTATGGAATTCGAAAGCGGTGTTACGAGATTGCCATCCTTGTCTATGAAAATTATATTGGCTCCGCCTGTCTCCTCGATCCTGGTCCTTGTACCGGGATCCAGGTAAATGTTCTCGGCAAATCCGTTCTCGTGTGCATCAACTATGGCATAAAGACTCATGGCATAATTAAGACCTGCCTTGATATTGCCTGTCCCTCTGGGAGCTGCACGGTCATAATCACTGATCCTTACGGTTATGGGCTTGGCACCGCCCTTGAAATAAGGACCCACGGGAGTTGTCAGGATCCTGAACTGATATTCCGCAGCAGGCTTTACTCCGATGACGGGATTTGAACCGAACATATAAGGCCTTATATAAAGTGTGGCACCTGATCCGTAGGGAGGTACCCATTCCTCATTTGCCTTTACCACCCTGTCAACGGCATCCAGGAATCTCTCCTTGGAAAATACAGGCATCTTAAGCCTTTTTTCAGAATCTATCATTCTGTCGGCATTAAGATCCGGGCGGAACGTAACCGTCCTGCCATCCTCAGTGGTATATGCCTTAAGACCCTCGAATACGGTCTGGGCATACTGGAAAACGCATGCACACTCATTCAGCACGATCTTGTCATCATCAGTGATGCTGCCGTCATCCCACTTGCCGTCCTTGAAACAAGAAACATATCTTTTGTCAGTCCTAACATAATCAAAACCCAGGCTTTCCCATGCAATGTCTTTTTTAGCCATAATATGCACCTTCTTTTTTATTTTTGTGCGGCTGCGATCTGCTTTGCTACTTCTGCAGCGTAGTCTTCCTCTTTCTTCTCCATGCCTTCGCCGGTCTGGAACCTTACAAATCCCTTAACATTGATCTTGGCCCCGTTGGCTTTAGCAACCTCTTCGATATACTTCGAAACACTCTGCTTTCCATCCTCGGCCTTTACATATACCTGATCAACAAGACATATCTCCTTCATTTCCTTGTTGATACGTCCCATGATCATGCCTTCCTTGACCTTGTCGGGCTTTGCAGCCTCTTTGGGATCATTCTCTATCTGAGCCTTAAGGATCTCCTTCTCATGCTCTATGTAAGAAGCCTCTATCTCTGAAGACCTTGTATACTTGGGAGCAAGAGCTGCAACCTGCATTGCGATGTTCTTACCCATTTCCTTGACCGCATCATTTACAACGTCTGTCTCTACATCTACGAGTACGCCGATCTTGCCTCCGGCATGTACATAGGTAGCAACAAAACCGTTATCCTCGGATACTCTTTTGAATCTGCGGAGTCCGATGTTCTCGGAGATATCTGCAACAGCCTGTTTCCTTGCATCCTCTACGGTAAGAGAAGGATCCTTTGCCCACTTCTCCTGAAGGAAGGTGTCCATATCCTCAGCAGTAGAATCAAGGGCCTGCTTTGCAACGGCATTGACATATTCCTTGAATTTGTCTGTATTTGCTGCAAAGTCTGTCTCGATATTAACCTCTACAACTGCTGCCTTCTTACCGTCATCCTGGGAACATGTGAGTGAAAGTCCCTCAACTGCGGTACGTCCTGCTTTCTTATCAGCACCGGCAAGTCCCTTCTCGCGAAGAAACTCAACGGCCTTGTCCATATCTCCGTCTGTCTCAGCCAGAGCCTTCTTACAATCCATCATACCGGCTCCGGTCATCTCACGGAGTTCCTTAACATTTGCTGCTGTGATCGCTGCCATTATCTATTACCTCCATTCGAAATATATATCACTCTGCTGCTTCGGAAGCTTCCTGTGCGGGTGCTTCCAGAGCCTCTGTCTCTGCACTGTCCGCATCAGCCTCTGCTGCTTCCTCTACCTCTGCGGCATCACCCTGGCGAGCCTCTATAACCGCATCAGCCATCTTGGAAACAATGAGCTTTACGGCTCTTATGGCATCATCATTACCGGGGATAACATAATCAAGCTCGTCGGGATCGCAGTTCGTATCGCAGATACCGATAAGTGTGATACCGAGCTTATGTGCTTCCTGGATGCAAAGATGCTCCTTCTTGGGATCTACGACAAAAATAGCATCGGGGATCCTCTTCATATCCTTGATACCGCCAAGATTCCTCTCAAGCTTACCAAGCTCCTTCTGAAGGAGAGCCACTTCCTTCTTGGGAAGCTTCTCAAAGGTTCCGTCCTCGCTCATGGCTTCGATCTCCTTGAGCCTCTTGATACGGGACTGGATGGTTCCGAAGTTGGTGAGCATGCCGCCGAGCCATCTTTCATTAACATAGTACATACCGCAGCGTGTAGCTTCGGTCTTAACAGCATCCTGTGCCTGCTTCTTGGTACCTACGAAAAGGATGTTGCCGCCGTTTGCAGCAATGTCTCCTACCGCATTGTAAGCCTCGTCCACAAGACCGACACTCTTCTGAAGGTCGATGATGTAGATTCCGTTTCTTTCCGTATAGATATACGGAGCCATCTTGGGATTCCATCTCCTGGTCTGATGACCGAAGTGTACGCCAGCTTCAAGAAGCTGTTTCATAGAAATGATACTCATAGCAAAAATCCTCCTTTTGGTTTTGCTTCCACATCACATCTGACATTCCCACCGTACTGTAACGGCACCGCGAAATGCATGATCCATGATGTGTGAATTATAGTTTCCGTGCAGGGTCCATATAGGCATGGACCCACACGTTGAAATAATATACCACAAAAATAGGGGCTGTGCAAGAAGTCTTTCCGTCTGTCACTGCTTGGATGTGAGTATGGCTCCCATCTCCTCCGCCGTAGCATTGGCAGGGATCGGATGTGCACCTACAACAAGTCTCCTGTCATATCCGGAAAGCACAAGATATGAATCAAACTGACCGGCATCGCTTATAAGTCCCGCCTGTTTCATCTTATTTGCAACCGAAGCGGATCCCTCACCGGAATTAACGGTTATGACTATGACCTGGTTATCGTCGCTTTTAGCTGCCGTCTCGTCATTATTCGCATCTGCAGTGTTGGCTGCTGCGGTCTGAGTGTTCTTTGATGTATCTTCCGTCTTCCCTGCCGCAGCACTGCTCGATGGACTCTCCTCTTTAGTCTTGTCGGTCGCAGTACTTTCAGGTGCACTTTTAGATGCTGTTTCGTTCTTATTACCGTCTGCAGCCTCGGAGGCTGTGGTCTGACTGTTCTTCGGTGTTGCTTCAGTCTTCCCTGCCGCAGTACTGTCTGATGCAGGTTTAGCTGTCGTATCATTTGCAGACGGAGTGGTGACTATCATCTTGCCGGAATCGGATCCTCCTCCTGCCGCCTTATCCTCCTTGGCTGATGCTCTGGAGGCACTTACCGGAGTCTTGGACGCAGTATCAGTCTTATCAGACGCGGCAGACGAAGCAGTTACAGCATCTGCAGATACCCCTGTATCGGCTGATACAGTGTTTGCTGATGCGGCATTACCTTTTGAGGCCCTGTCTGTTGATGTACTATCTTTTGATGCACTGTCCTTCGACGCACTGTTTTGAGAGGCATTTCTGGCCTCGGCTTCTTTTTTTGCTTCATCAGCCAGAGCGCCGGCTTCGGAAAGGAGCATGGAATTCTCAGAGACCATTCCAAGTTCCTTCGCCCTCTTTATGATCTCTTCATTGGTCATCTCCCCTTTTGTACCTTTTGAGGATATGGAGAGGATCAGTGCGGTGATAAAGATGCCAAGACCCAATCCCTTCAGATATGTCTTAAGATTCATTGCCGCCTCCGCCGTTCAGGCTTATGGCAAGCTTTACCTCGCCCACACCTATCTTAAGCTCCCTGGCGATGTCCACGTCAGACATGCCGGAATTATGAAGATTTATAATGTCATTATTTCCGTATGAGGCAGTTTCTCTGGATTCTGTCTGGGGCGGATCATATGATACCTGAGGAGTGTCAGCCGATGAGGTACTTCCTGCTATCTCCTCACTGTAAGCAGTCACTCCGGGAGCGAACATACGCGGAATATGGATATTGTCCTTTGTACGCGGTTTGGGAGTGATCTGGGCTTCTGCAGCAGTTTTTTGCATGGATTTCTCCATGCTCTCGTACTTCCGGATGGTATTCTTTATATCGGTAGTCTTGTCATTGAGCATGTCATACATGAATACGACTTCCTGATGATTTCGTTCGATCTCATCAGTAACAGTCTTGCCGTATTCATTGATGGCCATGATCTTCTCGTTTGTTATCTTCTCCATGGCTCTCGAAGACGTATCCCCTACCATGGAAACCTCCTCGTCGATCATATCCCTTACCCTTCTTGTAGCATCCTTGAGCTGGGCATCGGACATTTGTTTCAATTCATCCTGGAATACGTTCTTTTCCTTATCTGTACTTATACTGTTGCTGCTTCCCGGAAGGAAGAAACCTAAAGCAAAAATTACTGCCCCTGCTATCAGGAGCAGTATTTCTATTACTGTCATACCGTTATATTGAAGCCTCCCTGTTTTTTCGTTACTACCTTGCCGAACTCTTTCTTCTTCTGTCTGTTCCTGCCTCCGTCTCCGGCATATTTATTGCTGCCCTCCTCGGAAGCGTTGTATCCGGCCTGATCGTTATTTACATCGTCCTTGCTCACTACCTGGTTCGCGTGGTCTTCGGCCTCCCGTTCTATGGTATTCTCGGTGTTGCTCTGTATCAGAGCAGCCTTGTTATCATCCGATACCTTAAGAGCCGAGATCTCGGGAGTAGCTGATATCATACCGTTTAAGTATACAGGAGCAATAGGCATATCGACACCTCCTTACATGGCTACCATCTTTACATCGGCGCCTTCACGTCTGAAACGGCAATACTGATAATCCTTTTTCAATACAAGCGATGTATCCGACACAACTATCCTTGTACCTGCATAGGCGATGGACATGACTACCACCTCGGCCACTGTATCGGAATCGAAAGAAACCTCTATCTCAGCCAGTTCTTCCAGGTTCTTATCCCGTGTCTTCTTCTGCTGATCGATAACGTTATTAAGCTCCTTCATTTTTGCTATGTGCTCGGGAGGAAGCTTTTCGCCTCTCTTGATCCTGTCTATAGTAGCCTGGAGCACAGGCTCTGTCCTGGCAAGAGAAGCTCTTATCTCTTCATTCTCCTTTACCAGCTGGGCATGTCTTGCCTTCAATGCAGGATCCACTCCTACTTCTATGATGGTATCTCCGCCCATGTCGCTTCCTATGGTCCTTGCTTCAACCACACTTCCGGCCCGGGCATACCCGCCCGTGATAAAGCCCTTTCTCCCCTGAACTCTGATCATATCCTTTGCGGACACTCGTGAATTCAGTATGAGTTCGGCCTGGATCATGCCTTCGGATTCCACTGTCGCTGAATTGATATATTTGGCCACAACGGAGTTCCCGGCCTTGATCACGCCCTTTTCCATTCCGTTTATACCCTTGGCCACGGTGATCTGACCTCCGGCTGTAACCTCGGCCGCTTCGATCACGCCCTTTACCTCTATATCACCGGTCACGTTGACCTTATATCCGGTACATATATTACCGTTTACCAGGAGATTACCCTCATAATTGATATCTCCTGTAGCCACATCCACATTCTCAAGCTCCAGAACACTGGAAACGAAGACCACACCGTCTATCAGACTGACATGACCGTCTACGTTTGATACAAGGGTTCCGTCGTCATTCAAGGTACAGTCTTTATTATGCCGAAGACCTGCTTTCTTGACCTCCTTGGGCCTTTTGACCTCTCCGAATACATCGCGGCCTATCTCCCCATGCTCCTCCTTGTGAAGGATTGCCAGAACCTGACCCTCTCCACAGGCCCTTACGGTACTTAAGGCATGGAAATCTACCGAACCGTCCTCCTTTGGAGCAGGCCTTGCTATGGGATCGGTATTGAATTTGTATTCAACATATCCGTCCCTTCCTTCTTTAGGCGGTGTCCCCTTTACAAGGATATAGTCCGTACAATACCGCCTGTCCTTCATGAAGCCATCCAGTGCTTCCTTGTCCGGCTCGGCAGTTATCTTATTGTATTTGAAGTCATTCCTGATCTCCTCCTCAGTCATTAAAGAGGCTCCGTCTGAAGGAGGATAAAAGCGCGATGTAACAGACATGCGATCTTCAGACACGAAAAACATCATGAATTCGTCTACCGGTCTGATCTTATTTGCATTAAGTTTGATTATGGTATCTTCGTTCTTCTGGGCTGCCGTATAGACAGGTATCTTGTCATAAGGGATATTCTTAGTGGATAGATATGAGTCCAGATCCTTTACATTCACCGGTTCGCCGCTCCCCTGAGACGGAAAAAAATGGATATAAGTACCATCATCTTTGGGAACAATCTGAAAATAACCATTTCGATCTGCCATAGTAAACCCCCTGACACTATGTCATATTTAAAACACCCATATATTTCCCAAGCTTCGTTTTCATTTTGGCCAGGCCTTTGATATGAAGCTGTGAGACTCTCGACTCGGATACCTCCAGGATATTGCTTATTTCTTTCAAAGTAAGCTCTTCATAATAGTAAAGGAGGATGACCTTTCTCTCCTTTTCCGTAAGAAGCTCAAGCGCATCTGCAAGCGTCTTTTTGAGTTCTTTTTCCTCGATGACATCCTCGGGTCCTGCGCTGTCGTCAGCGATGGTATCTCTTCCGCCCTTATTGTCATCGGAAGCGTTCTCGTTAAATTCATCAAGAGAGATGACATTAGTCACTGCCATCTGAGACTGCCAGTCCGCATATTCGCTGTCGGACAATCCCAGCTCCTTGGCTATGGCTTCATCGGTTGCGGAAGCGCCTGTCTCCGCTTCGATCTTCTTGATGGCATCCTCTATCTGTTTCTGCTTCTGTCTGATGGTACGGGGTATCCAGTCCATCTTACGGATCTGATCGAGGATGGCTCCTCTGATCCTGAGTGAAGCATATGTCTCAAATTTGACCGCTTTAGTCGGATCGAATTTATCTATAGCGTCTATAAGCCCGAAGACACCATAACCTACAAGATCATCGTATTCCACGTTATAGCCCAGGTACATTGACAGTCTGCCTGCTACGACCTTGACCAGTGGAGCATATTCTACAATGATCTTCTCTCTGACTTTACTGTCTTTGGTTTTACTGTACTCTTTCCAGAGTCTTAATCTTCCGGCTTCGTCCATCCGTTACCATCCCTGTATCATATTCATCAGGCTGTTATGTCTGCTCCTCTTCGTTAGCCTGAGGCGTGGAATAAGATCCTTCTTGTGCATCCTGATCCGATGCTTCCCCGCTTTTACCTTTTTCTATCACATTCCCATCCTCATCGACAGATTCGGGATTAGGCAGTTCTATGCGGTCCAATGCCATCTTCACAAGTTCTCCGATAATAAGAAAACCTACGAGGCTGACAAATATTATAAATAATGCTCTTTGGAAAGGAAGCTCCTGAATGAACACATCCACCGTAACTGCAAGTCCGCCGAGCAGCATTATGACTGCAGGTGCGGATTTTGTCTTCAGATGCAGCGGCTGATAGACCTCTTCCTTTTCCTTCTCTTCTTCCTTTTGTGAATCAGCCGGTATATCCGTGTTCTGATTATCGTCACTCATATCGTCTTAGGCGGTTTACCAACTGCCTTTATAATAAAATCTCCGGTCTCCGGGTAAAACTCAACCGTTCTACCATAGTTTAATCCCGTGTCCTGTGCCTTGATCGGGATCTTGAGCTCCGCCAGTTTCTTCTTGACAGCCATGACATTACGGTCTCCCACCTTCACAAGAGGAGAATCATTCTGGAAGGCAAACATCTGGGCACCTCCGGCAATCTTGGCGACCATCATGTTCCTTCTTGCTCCGGCTTTTTCCATCTGACGTACAAGCTCTTCCACGCCGGTATCTGCAAATTTGGCAATATTTGTATTATTCTTTATCTCTTTAGAGTCCGGAAGCATCACATGTGCAAGTCCGCCGACCTTGTTACCGGTGTCTCTTATAGCCACTCCGACACAGGAACCAAGCCCCAATGTAGTGATACTGTTCGGGCTGATGCACAGCTTTAGGTCCGCCATGCCAACCTTGATCATCTCAGCCATTTATAACAACTCCTGACAAACAAAATCGATATTACTGCATAACACCAAGTGCCTTAAGCAGTTTGGTATATGAGGGCAGATCCGGCACCAGAATGAAGTAGCCGTTCAGATCCGTATCCTCTGAGAATGATGTCTGTATAAGAAGCATCTTATCTCCGAGCATACCAAACTCTATGGCCGGAACCGAAAGCAAAGCCTCGGCCATATCAATGGCAAGTGAAGGTACCGATTCGGTTATCTTGAGATTTGTGAGCAGTGAAAGCGAATTAAGATAACTTCCGGTAATGATATTACCTATTTCCTTAAGTGCCGACTGTTCCATCTCGTCAAAGGGCTCCCCTTCTTCGAAGGTCCTCTCGCCCTGACCCATAAGATGTGCCACAAGCTCATGAGCCGACTTTTCTTCAAGCAGAAACATGATAGAACCCTTAAGATCTCCCTCGATCTGGAGATATATACCTGCCATGATCTGCTCTTCACCGCCAAGTGCTTCGCCCATCTCGGAAAAATCAACGAGCTCAACTCTCGGAACCTTCATGTCCACCTTGGTCTGCAGCATTGTCGCAAGGGCGGTGGCCGCATTCCCCGCGCCTATGTTTCCGACCTCCTTGAGGACGTCATAATACATATTATCAACATTGTTGAGATCTAACTCGGACATCTTACCTCCCTAATCACTGTTCCTTTTCGCCGATAACGCTGGCAAGGTTAAGTATGGATACAAGACCTCTGTCGGTCTTTCCGACTGTATTGATATAACCGTTGGCCTCTTCCTTCTTTTCGCCGGTGACCTTCTCCATCTCAGAATCCTTGATATCAAGCACCTGCTCAACCTCATCAACAACTATTCCGATGGAGGCCTGAGGATCCATCTTGACTATGATGACCCTGGTCTTTCCGGTGTATTCAAGTTCGGGCATGCCAAGCTTTAATCTGAGGCTCATAACGGGTATGACCTCACCACGCAGATTTATAACGCCCTTGAAAAAGCTTTGTACATTGGGCACCCTGGTTATGGGAGGAACCCTGACGATATTATCAATATACTGGATATCTATACCGTAATGCTCTATCCCAAGATTTACAACAATATACTGAGTGGCCTTATCTTCAACATATCTTTCCAATTCTTCCATGTCTGTGGTCCTCCGCTCTCTTAAATAAGTGCATTAGCATCGATTATCAGTGCAACCTCGCCGTCGCCGAGGATCGTTGCGCCGCTGATGATCCTGTCGTTATTGATATACTTTCCGAGTGACTTGATAACTATCTCCTGCTGTCCTATAAGCTCATCGACTATAAGTCCTGCAAGAGAATCGCCCTTCTTAACGATGACGACTATCATATTCTCTCTTTCGGCATCCGAAGGCTCCACGCCGAGAACACTTGAAAGCCTGATGATAGGTATGACGGTTCCACGAAGCTGGATGACCTCCTTACCCTGTACAAGCTTGATCTCGGAAACGGATATGTCCTCTATGGTCTGGATGGAATCAAGAGAGATAGCATACTTCTCTCCGCCGATGATGACCATGAGTGCCTGTATGATGGCAAGAGTGAGAGGAAGTCTGATGATCCATGTGCTTCCTTCACCGAGCTTTGTCTTAACGGATACATCACCGCCGAGAGACTCTATATTGCTCTTTACAACGTCAAGTCCAACACCTCTTCCGGAGATATCCGTAACCTGCTTTGCCATGGAGAATCCGGGATCAAAGAGGTAATTGATGACCTCCTTATCGGTATACTGAGCTGCAGCATCCTCAGAGGCAAGACCTCTCTCTACGATCTTTCTTCTTACGGCCTCCACATCTATGCCCTTACCGTCATCGCCTACTTCGATGACAACGGAGTTTCCATCCTGATAAGCATTCAGGAAGATGGAACCCATCTCGGGCTTTCCGGCCTTTGCTCTGTCTGCAGGATGCTCTATACCGTGATCGGCACTGTTTCTGATAAGGTGCATCAAAGGATCACCGATCTCGTCAACAACGGTACGATCCAACTCTGTCTCCTCACCTGATATGGTAAGCTGCATCTTCTTGTCCAGCTTCTTCTCAAGATCGCGTACCATTCTGGGGAATTTCTGTACAGCACTCTCTATAGGTACCATCCTTACCTTCATGACTGCCTCATGGAGATTTGTGGTGACACTCTCGAGATATTCCACCTGCTCATTGAGAGCCTGATTTGTTGCATCGCCGCTGGATCCGTCTGCTGCGGATACGATCGTATTCTTTGCTATGATAAGCTCTGATACAAGATTCATCAGAGTATCGAGCTTCTCGATATCTACTCTTATGGTTTTGGATATAACAGCCTTCTTTGCGGGAGGAGTCTTGGCAGCGCCTGCCTGCTTTGCAGCGGCATTATCGGCCTTGGGAGCCGGTGATGTCTCCTGAGTCTTTGCGGGAGCGCTCTCCTCTTTAGCTTCCTCCTTGGCTTCCTCTGTATCCCCGGACGCCTCTGCCCCGTCTGCCGCATCGGAACCGAAGGAATCAAGAGATGCCTCGGTGAATTCCTCACAGACCACATCCTCTATCTCAGATACGCTTAATGCTGCAGCCTTTGCCTTTTCACAATCCTCATCGCAGATGGTAAACAGACTGAAGACGAAATCAAACTTCTCATCCTCGATGTCCTGTGTCGAAGGATCGGTGGCGATCACATCACCCATATCCTCTAATGCCTTTATAACAAGGAATGCTCTTGCAGCCTTAAGAAGGCAGGACTCCTGGACATATACGGTCATGCCGATAACATGCTTGCCGGAGATGATCGCATCCTTCATGGTGCTCTTTGCGGAATCATCAAGAGCTATCTTTCTGTATAACGCTTTCTCATCTGAAGACTCAGCCTTGGGCTTATCCTCGGCTTCGGCCTTCTTATCCTTATCATCTGAAGGAGCCGCATCGGATCAACCGCCCTTTCCTGTCTCTGCTGTCCTGAT
>CAMOIV010000010.1 GCA_946616305.1 uncultured Lachnospiraceae bacterium
GGAATCGTTGGCCTGCCCAATGTAGGGAAGAGCACACTTTTTAATTCCATAACAAAGGCCGGAGCGGAGGCTGCAAACTTCCCCTTCTGCACCATAGATCCCAATGTGGGGGTAGTTCCGGTGCCGGATGAGAGGGTTGATAAACTCGGTGAGATATATCATTCGAAGAAGGTTACCCATGCAGTCATAGAGTTTGTGGATATTGCAGGGCTTGTAAAGGGAGCTTCCAGGGGTGAAGGACTCGGTAACCAGTTTTTGGCAAATATCAGAGAGACCGATGCCATAGTCCATGTGGTACGCTGCTTCGAGGATCCCAATGTGGTACACGTGGATGGATCCGTGGATCCCATCAGGGATATAGATACCATAAACGTTGAACTGGAGATGGCTGATCTCGAGGTGGTGGAGAGAAGGCTTGCCAAGGTTGGAAAGGCTGCCAAGGTGCAAAAGGAGTATCAGAAGGAGGCAGCGCTTTTGGAACGTTTAAAGGGAGTGCTGGAGTCAGGGCAGAGGGCTGCGACCATAGAGATCGAGGACGAAGACGAGGAAGCCCTGATGAGGGGATACAGTCTGCTTACCGCAAAACCGGTGATATATGCCGCCAATGTGGGTGAGGACGACCTTGCCGATGACGGAGCATCCAACGAAAATGTGAAAAAAGTCAGGGAATTTGCAGATAAAGAGGGCTCGGGAGTATATGTCATCTGTGCCCAGATAGAGGAGGAGATATCGGAGCTTGATGACGAGGACAAGGCTGCCTTTCTGGAGGATCTTGGCATATCGGAGTCGGGACTTGACAAGCTCATAAAGGCAAGCTATGACCTGCTCGGTCTTATTTCCTTCCTTACCTGCGGTGAGGATGAGTCAAGAGCCTGGACCATAAGGAAGGGAACAAAGGCTCCCCAGGCTGCCGGCAAGATCCATACTGATTTTGAGAGAGGATTTATCAAGGCAGAGGTCATAGCCTATGACAAACTGATGGAATGCGGCGGTTCCATGACACAGGCCAAGGAAAAGGGACTTGTGGGACAGGAAGGCAAGGAATATGTAGTTTCCGACGGAGACGTCATCCTGTTCCGTTTCAATGTATAACGGTGGCGGAAAATGGATGTTAAGGATATAGCTTTTCCGTATCTGGGGATTTATCTCCATGACGTTCCTCAGGGATTTTCGATATTCGGCTTCTGGATAGCTTTGTACGGTGTAACCATCGCCATAGGTATGCTGCTTGGTGTCATGCTGGCAGGCTATGACAGGAGGAGCAGAGGGATGACGGATACTGCGGTATGGGATGCTGCCATGATAGGCATACCATGCGGGATCATAGGGGCAAGGATTTATTACGTTATCTTCTCCTGGGATTACTATAAGGACGATCTATTAAGTGTTTTTAATCTGAGACAGGGCGGGCTTGCCATATACGGAGGCATCATCGGCGCCATAGTTTCCCTGTATATATACTGTGTGGTAAAGAAGGAGAACTTCTTTGAATTATGGGACTCCATAGCCCTCGGGTTTCCTCTGGGACAGGCCATCGGCCGGTGGGGGAACTTCTTTAACAGGGAGGTATTCGGTGGATATTGTGATAATATACTTGCCATGAGGCTTCCCATAGAGGCAGTAAGAGCAAGGGATATATCCGAGGCTCTTGCCGCAACCATAGCAGAAGGCCAGGATTACATCCAGGTACATCCCACTTTCCTTTACGAATCCTTATGGAATCTGGGAGTGCTGCTGGTTCTGTTCCTCTATCGTAAGCACAAGAGGTTTTCGGGAGAGATCTTCTGTATGTATCTGGCAGGCTATGCCATAGGCAGGATATGGATAGAGGCTATCAGGACGGATCAGCTGTATCTGCCGGGCACCACCATACCTGTTTCCATAGTGGTGGCGGTGGGAATGATATTGATATCCGTCATCATGGGGATCATATTAAAGAAGAAAGGCAAAACACAAGATATAGTGTCCGGATAATTTTGAAACACAATATATACATTTTTACTAAAAAACATACCTGAAAGGGTATGTTTTTTTGTTTATTTTTATGAAAAAAGCCTTGCAAGGGCAGAAAAAATGAGATATTATCATTCATGTGGGGAAAAGTGGTGGATAATTCCATGTAAGTGGGTTAAAGTGGTAGATTTCGAGATCATATGTTTATAGGCGAGTATAATCACACCATTGATGCCAAGGGACGGCTCATCGTTCCTTCGAAATACAGAGAAGAACTGGGAGAGCACTTTTATCTTACAAAAGGGCTTGACGGGTGTTTATTTGCCTATGACAAGGAAGCTTTCGAACTCTTACAGAAGAAGATAATGGAGCTCTCGGTGCTTAATAAGGCCAGCAGAGAGATCGCAAGAGTACTGCTTGGATCCGCACAGGAGTGCGAATTTGATAAACAGGGAAGGATCCTTGTGAGCGCACCCTTAAGAGACCATGCAGAGCTTGTAAAGGACGTGGTCCTGATGGGCGTAGGCAACAGGATCGAGATCTGGAGCAAGGAGAAGTATGACTCCAGCGAGGGCAACATAGATGTGGATGACATAGCCATGAAGCTGGAGGAGTTGGGATTATCCTTATGACAGACTTCGAGCATCTGCCGGTACTGCCACATGAAACCCTGGAAATGCTGAACATCGATCCCGACGGTATATACGTGGACGGGACAGTAGGGGGCGGAGGACACTCGTCCCTGATAGCCTCAAAGCTTTCAGAAAAGGGCAGGCTCATAGCCCTGGACCAGGACGAAGAAGCCATAGAGGCGGCAGGAGAGAGACTAAAGGAATTCGGAAACAAGGTTACCATAGTAAGAAGCAACTTCCGTAATATAAAGGATGTCCTTGCAGGGCTTGATATATATAAGGTCAACGGCATACTGCTGGACATCGGAGTATCCTCACATCAGCTGGATACGGCCGAGAGAGGTTTCTCATATATGAATGACGGCCCTTTGGACATGAGGATGGATCAGCGGGGGGCCATCAGTGCAAAAGACATAATAAGAGATTACAGCGAGAAGGATCTCGCGAAGATATTCAGGGACTATGGAGAGGAGAGATATGCTTCATCTATCGCCAGGGCCATAGTAAAGGAAAGGAACGTGAAGGATATCGATTCGACAGGGAGGTTGACAGATATCATCCGGGGTGCCGTGCCAGGGAAGGCTAGGCATTCCGGCACAAATCCGGCGATGAGGACATTCCAGGCTTTACGGATAGAGGTCAATGGCGAACTCGAAGCCTTGGAAGAAAGTCTTGACATAATGACGGACCTTCTTGCAGAAGGAGGGAGACTGGCGGTAATAACTTTCCATTCACTGGAAGACAGGATAGTTAAGGAAAAGTTCAGGACAATGGAAAACCCCTGCATCTGTCCCAAGGATTTCCCGGTATGTACATGCGGCAGAAAGCCCAAGGGGAGATGCGTAAACAGAAAACCTGTTACCGCAGGGGAGGAAGAACAAGAAAGGAATAAACGCTCTCACAGCGCAAAGCTGAGAGTTTTCGAAAAAAGAACCGCGACAGAGGAAGGATAAAATGAGAAGTTACGTAGTTGAAGGAAATACCATAAGAGAGCTTGAGGAAAGATACGATCGTCCCTTTAAGAGAAATCCCTCTCCCCAGGTCATAAGGAACCGCGAGAGAGCAGCGCATATGAATTTCGGATATGTGGCTTTCCTGCTCATTATGGCGGGAGTTCTTTTTATCGGATGTACCGCATATATCAATCTGAGGAATAACCTCATCGCCAACCAGAAAGAGGTTGAAAGGCTTGAGAGCAGGGTTGCTGCCTTAAGGCTTGAGAACGAAGAAGAATACGATAGGATAATGGGTGCTGTCGACATGGAAGAGATAAAACGCGTGGCCATGAACGAGCTTAATATGAAATACCCGGACTCCGGACAGGTGTCCGTAACCGAGAGCCATGATTCTGATTATGTGAGGCAGTACAAAGAAATACCAAAGAAGTAATGGCCGACAAAAATGTAAGATCCGGAAAGTTAACCTCCTCAATGCAAAGAAAGCTGGTAGTACTGTTTTTCGCAGTGCTACTGGCTTTTGCATGTCTGATATTCAGGATCGCCCACATCAACAGGGATAACGGGGAGGCATATAAAAAGCAGGTTCTGGCCCAGCAGGCCTATGATTCCGCAACACTGCCCTATAAGAGAGGATCCATAGAGGACAGGAACGGAACCGTGCTGGCATACTCGGAAAAGGTGTATAACCTCATTGTGGACTCCAAGCTCATGAACGTGGATGATGGCGTCCATGTGGGTCCTACCGTGGAGGTGATCAAGAAGGCCTTCGGAGAGCTTAACGACGACCGGGTTGGGACCTATGTGAATACCAACAAAACCGCTTCCTACAAGAAGTTTCTGAAGCAGATCAGAAGCGACAGGGTGGAAAACTTTAATGCCATCCTGGAGCAGACCATATCCGAAAACGAGGTCAAGAGAAAGGAACTGAGGGAGGCCGGCAGGGATGCGGAAGCGGATGCCATAGTGGATCCTGTGAAGAACGGTGTGTGGTTCGAGGAGGAGTACAAAAGGACATATCCCTACAATTCTCTGGCCTGCGATGTCATAGGCTTCGTGCAGAGCGGCAATGAAGGACAGTACGGGTTGGAGCAGTACTATAACGATACTCTGAACGGGATAAACGGCAGATCCTACGGTTATCTGAACACCGACGGAACCCTTACGAGGACCGTAAAGGAGGCAGAGGACGGGTATACACTTGTCACTTCACTGGATACAAACATACAGTCCATAGTTGAGAAGCATATACTTGATTTTGCCGAGAAGAATAAAAACGCATACAGGACAGGTCCCGCCGCCAACAACATAGGGGTCATCATCATGAATCCCAATAACGGCGAGATATATGCTATGGCAGGATATCCCGTATTTAACCTTAACGACCCTCAGAACATGGAAGGTATAGATCTGACACAGTATGCAAGCCTTCTGTCAAAGGAGGATCTTTGCGAGGCGGTGGGAGTGTCCATGAATTCCATATCCGACAATGAGATAGATCTTTTGTCCATGGTGACCAGTGAATCCCTGTCGGATAATTCCATAGTCAAGTCGGCTGTATGGAAGAATTTCTGCATATCCGATACCTTTGAACCCGGCTCCACCATGAAGCCCTTTACCGTGGCGGCCGCCGTGGACGATGCCAGTATTACAGGCAATGAGACTTATGTATGCAACGGAGCACTGGATATAGGTGAGCATACCATCCATTGCCATAACAGACTGGGTGACGGTCCTCTCACTGTCAAGGAGGGTATAGCGAAGTCCTGCAACGTTGTGCTGATGGATGTTGCCTTTGCCATGGGCAAATCCGAATGGCTCAGGTATAACAGGAATTTCGGCTTCGGTAACTATACGGGCATAGATCTGTACGGAGAAGCCAACGGAGCAGCAAACACCTTCACGGAGAAGATGGGCCAGACCGACCTGGCTGTTGCCTCCTTCGGACAGGGCTTTAATGTGTCCATGATACAGCTTGCCGCCGGGTTTGCGGCATTGATAAACGGCGGAGATTATTATGAGCCCCATCTTGTCACCAGGATACTGAACTCCGAGGGGGCAGTGATGAGCGAGAAGGAACCCAGAGAGATCAAGCAGGTGATATCCGAGGAAGCATCGGATATGATAAGGGATTTCTGCAACTCCGTTGTAATGAACGATCCGGACCAGTGTACGGGCTGGACTGCAAGACCTGCAGGATATACAATGGGAGGCAAGACAGGAACGGCTGAGAAGCTGCCCAGATCGGCAAAGAATTACGTTATTTCCTTTATAGGATATGTTCCAAACGACGATCCGGAGGTACTGTGCTATGTTGTCATAGACACACCTAATCATGCCGATCAGTCCAACTCCACAAGGCTTGCCACTACTCTGTGCAAGGATATAATGACGGAGGTGCTGCCTTACCTCAACATCTTCCCTACGGAAGCTCTGACAGAGGAGGAGATGGAGCAGCTTAGCGATGCGGAAGCAAACTTCTATGCGGGAAGAAATACCGTATCCGCAAACTCTGTATCGGAGAATTCCGTATCGGAAAATGCCATGACAGAGGTTGGAGAAAACGGCGGGAATGAAGGCGGAGAGGCATCGGTTTCAGAAAATGCCGTAAATGTGATACAATATGACCCCGGCACGGGATTTCCCATAGATCCCAATACCGGAGAGGTACTCGATCCCAATACGCTGCTGCCTATCAACGAGGACTACGTATCGGATCTGGATTTTTGATCACAGGATGAGACTATGATTGAGTATATACTGCCTTTGATTATAACCTTTATACTGACTGTACTGTGCGGCAGGTTCCTCCTGCCTGTTCTCGTACGGCTGAAGGCCGGCCAGACGGAAAGAGAGTCGGGCCCTGCCTCCCATAAGAATAAGAACGGTACTCCCACCATGGGCGGGTTGATCTTTCTTATTCCCTGGATAGCGGTATCTGCCTTCTATATACCTACACACAGGAACATAGCTCCGATCCTGATATCAACAGTGCTGTTTGCACTTATAGGCTTTATAGACGATTATCTGAAGGTTGTAAAGAAGCATAATCTGGGGCTTCGGGCATGGCAGAAGTTTACCATGCAGATACTGGCAGCCCTTGTGGTACTGCTGTATATAAAATATTTCACCAACATTTCCTTTGATATGAGGGTGCCCTTCAGTGCACTGTTCACCACAGCAGGGACGGCAGCCATGATATCTCCCGGCATACTTGCCATACCCATCGAGATAATAGTCATATGCGGCACGACAAACGGCTCCAACTTTACTGACGGCCTGGACGGGCTTGCAGCCTCCGTTACCGCGGTGATCACCATATTCATAACCGTGGCTTCGGTCATAACCGTGTCAGGTATAGCGCCTGCGTCCATGGCATTTCTTGGAGGGCTTTTGGGCTTTCTCGTGTACAATCACTACCCTGCGAAGGTTTTTATGGGAGATACGGGTTCGCTTTCCCTTGGAGGATTCACCTCAGCAGCCTTTATTATGATGAATATGCCGATATACATACTTATCGCTGCGTTTATTTATTTCGCTGAGGTCATGTCGGTAGTCATACAGGTGTCCTATTACAATGCCACTGGAGGCAAGAGATTCTTTAAGATGGCACCTATCCATCATCATTTTGAACTTTCGGGATTGAGCGAGGTCAAGGTCGTTCTGATCTTTTCTGCGGCGACACTGGTTCTTGTCTTAGTCGGACTCGCAGCAATCTGATCCTATGACTTCCTGTGGCCTCGCCCCAAGAAGCCATAGAGCAAGCCATTTAAAACCGACTACGTCGGAGCTTGCTCCCCGCAAGCTATAAGTTATATCACGAAACCCGCATAAATGCGTGTTTCTGTTTGTAGAATGCAAAAATACATATTATCTGGAGGAATTATGGAATACAGGGATAAAAGGCTCCTTGTGGTAGGAAGCGGCATAAGCGGCATAAGCGCCGCGGGGCTTTTATCGAGAAAAGGTGCACACGTTTATCTTTTTGATTCGAATGAAAAGCTTAAGGCTGAAGATATAAGGAAGAAGCTGGGTGATACGGAAAATGTGGATATCCTGATAGGCGACATACCACAGGATATCAGAGGGGAGCTTGACGGCGCAGTGCTGTCCCCTGGAGTTCCTGTTGATTCTCCCCTTGTTGTGTCATTGAAGGATGAGGGGATCACGATCATAGGCGAGATCGAGCTTGCATATTCCGTATCCGGGGGAGGCCTTATAGCCATAACCGGTACCAACGGCAAGACTACGACTACGAGTCTTGTGGGTGAGATCTGCAGGAATTACTGCGCATCCACCAAAGGAGAGGCCTATGTGGTGGGAAACATCGGAAGTCCTTATGCAGACATCGCGGATAAGACGACGGATGACTGCATAACCGTTGCGGAGATATCCTCTTTCCAGCTGGAGACCATAGATACCTTTGCGCCTCGGATATCCGCGATACTCAATATCACTCCCGATCATCTCAACAGGCACAAGACCATGGAGAATTACGTGAAGATCAAGGAGAGGATAGCAGAGAATCAGACAGAAGACGATACACTGGTGCTTAATTATGACGATCCCTATACCCGTGATTTCGGTAAGAGAGCAAAAACCCGAGTCATTTATTTCACCAGAGAGGATGAGTACGCTTCCGATGAGAAGGTGGCGGATATCGTCCATCTTTCGGGAGATATAATCATGTACAACGATATCCCCGTTATAGGGATACATGAGATGCAGCTTTTGGGGACCCATAATCAGGAGAACGTCATGGCTGCCATCGCCATGACCTATGCATACGGGATACCCATGGACATCATCAGGGATACCATCAGATCCTTCAAGGCGGTAGAGCACAGGATAGAATACGTCAGAACGGTACGGGGAGTTGACTACTACAACGATTCAAAGGGGACGAATCCCGATGCTGCCATAAAAGGGATCCTTGCCATGGTAAAGAAGACCATACTCATCGGCGGCGGTTATGATAAGCAGTCGGAATATGATGAATGGATAGAGGCTTTCGGGGACAAGGTCAGATATCTTATCCTTATGGGAGAGACTGCAGGTAAGATAGCGGACTGTGCGAAGGCTCATGGCTTTACGAATATCATCATGGTGTCCTCCATGGAGGAGGCCGTATCAAAGGCGTATGAGCTTTCGAAGCCGGATGAAGCGGTTCTTCTATCCCCTGCATGCGCCAGCTGGGATATGTTTAAGAGCTATGAGGAAAGAGGCAGGATATTTAAGGAACTTGTAAAAGAACTTGAGGAGTAGGAGATTGGACACGGCCAGAAAGAAAAAGGGCATAAGATACAGAGGGATAGGGGATATGTCCCTTGTCTTTATAGTGCTTTTTTTGGCCATATTCGGTCTGGTCATGATCTATTCCGCAAGCGCTTTTTCCGCTGTGAGGGCAGGCAGGGCTTCCACATATTATATGATGAAACAGCTGGCCGCCACGGGAGCGGGACTTGTGTTCATGCTGATCATGTCACAGATAGACTACAATTTCCTAAGGAAGCTGGCCTGGCCCGCTTACATCGTTTCTCTGGTGCTCATACTTCTGGTGCTCACACCCTTGGGCATGACCATAAACGGAGCCAGAAGATGGCTTAATCTGGGGATCTCCCTGCAGCCTGCAGAGGTTGCAAAGGTTGGCATGATCATATTCTTCTCGGCTTACGTCTGCGGCAATATCAAGAGGGTCCAGCATCTCAAGGGCATAATACAGACTCTGATCCTCGTTGCCATACCGTCCCTTATGGTGTACGGCATCACGGAGAATCTGAGCTCTGCCATAATAATCTTTTCGATAGTTTATATTATGCTGTTCGTTGCAAGTCCCAAGAGCGCACCCTACGTCTTCCTGGCGGCGGGGATTTTTGCCATAGCGGGACTGGTCATCTTTGCGGTATATAAGAATATCATCCCTATGGAGATATCATACAGACTGGGAAGGATCAAGGCCTGGCTGGATCCCGAGGCATATGCTTCAAGTATCGGATTCCAGACCCTGCAGGCGCTGTATTCCATAGGATCGGGAGGGATCCTTGGAAAGGGACTTGGGCAGAGTACTCAGAAGCTTGGATTTGTTCCCGAGGCTCAGAATGACATGATATTTTCCATCATATGCGAGGAGCTTGGCATGTTCGGTGCACTTGCGGTCATACTGCTTTTTGTGATGCTGATCTACCATCTCCTGATGATAGCGACAAACGTTAATGATAAGTTCGGGTCCCTGCTTGTGACCGGTGTCATGACTCATTTTGCACTGCAGGTACTGCTCAATATCGCCGTGGTGACCAATACCTTTCCCAATACCGGTATCACCCTTCCTTTCATATCATATGGCGGCTCATCATCTTTCTTTCTCCTTGCGGAAGTGGGTATAGCCCTTTCGGTATCCAGGAGCATAAGGATGACGTAGTATGGAGAGAAACAGGCTTGTCATAGTGGCAGTCGTACTTTCCGTACTGCTTATACTGCTTGCCGTTGCCGTGGAGTATTTCAAGGTCGAGGATGTGAGCGTGGAGGGAAGCGGCAGGTATTCCGCAGAGGAAATAGAGGACATGGTCATGAAGGGGCCTCTGGGGCATAATTCCCTGTATCTGCTGTTGAGGTACAAAAACAAGCCCATAACGGATCTTCCCTTCATAGCAAGAACGGACGTGACGATCAATTCGCCCTCATCCGTTACCATCAGGGTTTACGAAAAGGCCATAGCCGGATATGTAAAGTATCTTGGGAGATATATGTACTTTGACAGGGATGGTACAGTGGTGGAGTCCTCCACAGAGGCGCTTCCGGGCATTCCATACGTAACGGGGCTTGACTTTGATGAATGTGTCTTGTCAAAGCCCCTGCCGGTGGAGGATGCTTCTGTGTTCAAGACGATCCTGTCCATTACGCAGCTTCTGGAGAAATACGAGATCACTGCGGAGAGGATATACTTTGACGGACCGGACAATATTACGTTATACTTCGGCGATGCCAGGGTTATCATAGGCTCCATGGAGAACATAGACGAGAAGATGATGAAATTAAAGAGCATCATATCCTCCATCAGGGGTTTATCCGGCGAATTGCATCTTGAGGAATACTCCGTGGATTCCGACGAAGGGTACATCACCTTTGAAAAGGATGAGTAAAAATATATTGATAAATTTGCGATTAAAAGTTATTATGATAGTTAGCTTTAAAAGTTAAAGTGGTTTTAAGGAGGGGTTGTTGTGTTCGAGATGAAGTCTGACGCGCAGGAATACGCTTGCAAGATAATGGTCATAGGTGTCGGAGGAGCAGGGAATAATGCTCTTAACCGTATGGTCGATGTAGGCATAAGAGGCGTGGAACTGATGGCGGTCAATACGGATCTGAAGGATCTTAGAAGCTGTAAGGCTCCGAACTACGTACAGATCGGCCAGAAATTGACAAAAGGACTCGGTGCAGGTGCAGATCCCGAAAGAGGGGAGAAAGCAGCTGAGGAATCTATAGATGAGATAAAGAGTCGTATCGAAGGCTATGACATGGTATTCATTACCTGCGGCATGGGCGGCGGTACAGGCACCGGAGCTGCTCCGGTAATTGCAAGGACTGCAAAGGAGATGGGCATACTTACTACGGCTATCGTCACCAAGCCCTTTGCTTTCGAATCCAGAGGAAGGATGAAGAAGGCTGAGATCGGTATAGCGAAGCTGGCAGAGTGTGTGGATACATATACCGTTATCCCCAATGATAAATTGAGAGCCCTGGATCCCAAGCTTCCCTTTGAGGAGTCCTTTAAGAAAGCGGATGAGGTGCTGCAGCAGTCCGTTCAGGGCGTGACGGATCTTATCACCGGTGATGCTCTCATGAACGTGGACTTCGCCGATGTACGTACCACCATGCATGACAAGGGTATAGCCCACATAGGTATGGGTGTCGGAAAGGGCGAGAACAGAGCTATGGATGCAGTAAAGAAGGCTGTTGAGAATCCGCTCCTTGATACCAGGATCGACGGTGCTAAGAACCTGATCTACAATATCACCGGTCATCTGACCAATGAGGATGTATTTACCATATCCGAGTACCTCAATGATCTGATATATGATGAGGCGGATGTTATCTTCGGTACGGATCAGTCTGCAAATGTGGAGGATGATGCCATATCTGTTACGGTCATCGCCACCGGTCTGCAGGAAGTCGGACAGGAGAGGCCCAGACCTCAGAGTGCTCCCAATATGTACAGTCAGCCCGTACCTAACCAGGGCATGAATTTCGCACCTCAGAATCCGTTCCTCAACAACGGAGGCATGAGGCCGGTAGCTCCCCAGACGGATAACGTACAGGTGCTGGGAGCAGGAACTACAGCTAATTTAGGCGGTCTGGGGACCTTTAACCCCGCTCCGCAGACTGCAATGCCGCAGCAGCCGGCAGCTCCGCAGACTCCCATACAGCCCAGAGCCAACATACCTACGCCGGAACCGGTGTCGCTTAACAGGGTAGAGCCAAGAAGTATCAATATACCTGACTTCTTAAAAAGACGCTGATATTTTCTAAAGAAAGGAAAGTGCTATGAGATGTCCGTTTTGTGGCCATGAAAATATCAGGGTGATAGATTCACGGCCTGCTGAGGAAAACAACTCCATCAGACGAAGGAGAGTCTGTGACGAGTGTGGTAAGAGATTTACTACATATGAGAAGGTAGAGACCATACCTCTCATAGTCATCAAGAAGGATAATAACAGAGAGACCTATAACAGAGAGAAGATCGAGCGCGGATTGCTCCGTGCATGTCACAAGAGACCCATATCGGCTGAGGATATAACGAATCTTGTAGATGAGGTTGAGAAAGAGGTATATGAGCTTGAGGAAAAGGAGATCGAGAGCTCGGTGATCGGAGAACTGATCATGAACAAGCTCAAGGATCTGGATGCGGTAGCCTATGTAAGGTTTGCATCGGTATACAGAGAGTTCAAGGATGTGAATACATTCATGGACGAATTAAAGAAAGTACTTACGTAAGATCGACGACATATGCCCTGCTGATGCAGGGCATTGTTTTATCAGAGGCTGCATCACGCTGCCTTACAGAGGTTGATATGAGGATATTTCCTTATGCCATGTGTGAGAGCGCATACAGCATAGATTATGAATACCTTTGGGACAGAGGCTACAAAGGACTGATATTTGATATAGACAATACCCTTACAGAACATAATGAGCCTGCAACAGACAGGGCAAGAGAGCTTTTCCATAGACTTAAGGGGATCGGGTTCAAAAGCGCAGTGGTTTCCAACAATAAGGAGCCCAGGGTCAGAGCCTTTGCCGAAAGCGTTGGATGCGAATATGTATATAAGGGCAGGAAGCCCTTAAGATACGGCTATGATAAAGCCCTTAAAAAGATCAAAGTGACAGGCAGTGAGGCTGTAGCTGTAGGAGATCAGTTATTCACGGATATCTGGGGGGCTTCCAATGCCGGGATAAAAAGCATCATGGTTAAGAGGATCGCATCTCATGAGGAGATACAGATACACTTAAAACGGATTCCGGAGTCGGTTATCGTATTTATTTACAGGCTTTTTAATAAAAAAAGAAAGGTAGAGGAACTTTTATGAGAGAAATTAGCGGTAAGACCAGAGTGCTTGGACTGATCGGAGATCCCGTGGAGCATACGGGTTCGCCTGCTATCCATAATTTCCTGGCACAGAAGATGGGAGATGACCTTGTATATGTTCCTTTTCATGTGACGGGCGATGGACTTGAGGAAGCGGTTGAGGGTGCCTATGCCCTGGATATACTTGGACTTAATGTTACGATCCCCCATAAGATAGAGGTGATGCAATATGTCACAGAACTGGATGATGCCGCTCTGGAGATAGGAGCAGTCAATACATTGCAGATGATCAAGGGTGGATACAAGGGGTATAATACGGACTTTTCCGGTTTCATGAGAGAACTTGACAGCGTTGATATCCAGATAAACGGTAAGAAGGTCATAATGCTCGGTGCCGGAGGAGCAGCGAAGGCAGTCATGTATTCCCTCCAGAGACTGGATGCCGAGCATATATATGTACTGAACAGGAATATCGAAAAAGCCCGGAGTCTTTTTGGCAAACTGGATAATGTGGATATCATGGGCTTTGATTCATGGCGTGATATCCCCAAGGATAAGTACATATGCATACAGTGTACCTCCGTGGGACTCAGTCCCGAGGATGACCAGTGCGTCATAGAGGATGAGGATTTCTATGACCTTGTATCTGAGGCAGTGGACCTCATATACAAGCCCAAGGAAACAGCCTTCATGAAGAAGGTTGTATCTCACGGCGGCAAGGCCTATAACGGACTTCGGATGCTCATGTACCAGGCAGTGTCCTCATATGAATTCTTCACGCGCAAGGAAGTCCCGGAGGAGATAATAAAGGAACTCTATAATGAACTGGATTCTTGAAGGATTCATGGGGAGCGGCAAGTCCGCCATAGGCAGGAGACTGGCGGGACACCGGGGGCTTCCCTTCCTGGATACGGACAGCATAATAGAGGAAAAGCAGTCAAGGAGCATAGCGGATATCTTCTCGCATCAGGGGGAAGGGGCCTTCAGACAGATGGAAACGGCTGTGCTTTGGGGACTGACTCTCGACGATACCGAAGCTGTCATATCCCTTGGCGGCGGGACACCCATGTATGACCGTAATATAAGACCCATAAAGGAACTGGGCAAGGTCATATATCTTAAGGCATCAAGCGAGCTTTTGATAAAACGCCTTGAAGGAGGCGTGGAAGAGCGGCCCATGCTAAAGGGGGGCGAGTTGGATGAAAGGGTACAGTCTCTTCTTGCAAAAAGAGAGGACAGATATATGGAGATCGCGGATATAATAGTGCCCATGGAGGATGAGCCCATAGAGGATACATGCAGCAGGATCATTGATATGACGAAAGGCTTGGACTGAATATGAAGATACTTGTAATGAACGGCCCCAATCTCAATTTTCTCGGGATAAGGGACAAGGCTGTATACGGATCCGAGGACTATGATCATCTGGTAGGCATGATAAAGGACAAGGCAGCATCCATGGGAGCTGCGGTTGAATGTTTTCAGAGCAATCATGAGGGTGATCTGATAGACCGGATACAGAAGGCTTATTCTGACGGCACTGACGGTATAGTCATCAACCCGGGAGCCCTTACCCATTATTCCTATGCCTTATATGATGCTCTTGGTTCTTATGACACCATTCCGATGATAGAAGTACATATATCGGATATCAATTCAAGGGACGAATTCAGAAAGGTCTCTGTCACTGCCCCGGCCTGTGATGCGCAGATCATAGGACACGGCTTAAAGGGGTATCTGGAGGCTATGGATCTCATAGCGGAAAGATCCGGGAAATAAAAACAGGTATTGATATTTCATTTGGTTTGTGCTAACTTTCAGTTGGTTATACAAGGATAATCGTCCTGACAGGATTCATATACTCTCAATACAGTAACATAAAGTGCAGGCCGGAGTTAGATTCGGGTATTCTGTGCATCTGAGTTATATATGACTAACAAATACTGCTGATAAGAACAGGGAGGAAGACCATGAAAAAGAGTCTGAAGATCGTAATACCTATCCTGCTGATCTTAGGGGCCGGAGGATTTCTGCTGACGGCTTTTGCTTCCGGAAACGGAAAGGAACACGAGACCTTCAGGGTAAGGCGGGACAGGATATCGGGAAGCATAGAGGAAAGCGGTGATATAGAAGGAGAAACGGACTACACCTATTATGCACAGGTCTCGGCACCGGTATCCATGATGGGACTGAAGGTGGGAGATGTGGTGAATAAGGGAGATAAGCTGCTTACCTACGATGTGACCGATTATGAAAGGACCGTGAGCCAGGCATCCATATCCAGACAGCAGAGCGAGGACAATGCTAAGGGACAGATAGAGCAAAGTGATAAGAACCAGTCCCGATATAACAAAGCTGTCGCCGATGACCAGGCATACTCGGTCCTTTATTATCTGGAAAGAGAGTCTGCCAATTCACAAAACGAGGCACAGTATTCGGAGAACTGGAACATACAGTGTGAAAGAGACAGCATCAGCAAGGAGATAGCCAAAAAGCAGGGCGAGGTTGGCGGAAAGGAAGCAGAGCTTGCCACCACGGAGGATCCTGAGAGAGCACAGACTCTGTCAAAGGAGATATCCGATCTGAACAAACAGATAGGGGATCTCCAGTCGGGTTATTATTCCCTGGCTCCTGCCCAGTTGTCCCCGGAGGAATATGCAAACCTTAATGATACAAACAACGTGATGGAGGATATAACCAGAAACTGGACACAGTCAAAGACACAGAAGAATGCTTACGAGGCTACCATCCTTAATGCCAGTCAGAAGGAGGCTTTGAACAAGCAGACCGAACTGGCGCAGAGCAAGGAGGATGCTGCAATGGAGGACCTTTCGAAGGCCAGTATGGGAGTGGTGGCGGATTTTCAGGGAGTGGTCACCGAGTGCAATGTAAAGGAGGGAAGCGTTGTAGCCAAGGGAACGCCTTTATTCAAGATAGTGGGTACCGAGGATATGAAGGTTACCGTTATGATATCCAAATACGATATCGGCTCGGTGAAAAAAGGCCAGAGAGCTGAGGTTTCCATAGCAGGAAAGGTGTATCCGGCAACAGTTTCGAGGATCAATCATGTGGCGACGGAGGATGATTCCGATAAGGCCAAGGTCGCGGTTGATGTTCATATCGATGAACCTGATGAGGATCTGATACTGGGACTTGAGGCAGACGTTACCATATATACCGATGAGCTCATGGGAGTTCTGGTGATCCCCTACGGTGCTCTATATTCGGATGACGGGGGGGATTACTGCTATGTGATAAGTGACGGCGTGATAGCCAAGCAATATGTAACCGCCGGAGTGTCCACCAATGAATATGCGGAGATAAAGGAAGGCCTTAAAGAGGACGACATCGTTATAACCGATGCGGTCACGGATGATCTGATAGGAGACAAAGCCAGTGAAGCCGTTCATTGAATTTCGTGGAGTTGAAAAAAAGTACATGCTGGGAGAAAATGCCTTTTACGCTTTAAAGGGCGTGAACCTTGGGATCATGGAGGGAGAGATGGTCGTGATACTTGGACCCTCGGGTGCAGGCAAGAGTACGCTGCTGAATCTTCTCGGGGGCATGGATTCTCCTACATCGGGCCAGATCCTGATCAACGGACATGACATATCCGGCTTCAGTGATGATGAACTTACGGCATACAGAGCATGGAATGTTGGAGTTGTGTTCCAGTTCTACAATCTCATACCTACTCTTACAGCCCACGAAAACGTGGCTCTCATGAAGGATGTCAGAAAAAATGTGAAGAAAGGCAGCATATGGGAAAAGGAGCTTTCGGACACACAGATCCTGGATCCCAAAGAGGCGCTGATGTCAGTGGGTCTTTCCGAGCATATGAATCAGTTTCCGTCGCAGATGTCCGGAGGAGAGCAGCAGAGAACCTCCATCGCAAGAGCCCTGGCCAAGAACCCAAGGCTTTTGCTTTGTGACGAGCCTACTGGAGCTCTGGATACGGGGACGGGCAAGGAAGTATTGAAACTTTTGCAAAAGCAGAGCAAGGAGACGGGCCACACCGTGGTGATGGTCACCCATAACAGCTTCTTTGCCGATATAGCGGACAGGGTGATCAGAGTGAAGAACGGGACGGTGGAAGAGGTTGTGGAGAATGACAGTCCCAAAGATGCTTCAGAGGTGAACTGGTAATGCTGTTTCGAAAGATGTGGAGAGACCTCCTTTCCAACAAAGTTCAGTTCATGTCCATATTTCTTATGTCTCTTCTGGGCATATATGTGTTCGTGGGCCTTGACTCGGAGTGCAACGGCATGAGGACGAGTGAGAAGGCCTTCTATGAGGAGTGCGATCTTGCGGATCTTTTTATCCAGGGCAAACTCTTTGTTGAGGATGATGTAAAGACCGTCAAAAAGATACCAGGCATAGTAAAAGCCGAAAAAAGGTATAAGACTGACGGAAAGGCAGAGCTTGACGTGGAGAGGGATCTTCAGATGTATTTCCTGGATTCTAACGAGATATCAAGACTGTACATGGTGGAAGGAACGCCCTATGTCCCGGGTATGAAGGGAGTCTGGACAGACTATCTGTTTGCAAAAGCCCGGGGACTTGAGATCGGGGATAAGCTGAAGATGAAGGTAGACGGGACCGAATTCGAACAGGAGATAATGGGTACGGTCTATTCGCCGGAGCATGTTTATTTCCTGCCTGATGCCGCAGCAGTTATGCCGGATTACGGCAGCTACGGTGTGGCATTTATGGATGCCTCCTCCTATCCCAAAAGCGATTCCATGGTGTACAACCAGATAATAGCCGACCTTGAAGGAGTGGACAATACAGGCGGACTGTCCGATGAAGAGAAGAATATCTGTAAGAACGTGGGAAATACAGTGAAAGCAAGACTGGATTCCAGCGAACTGGTGTCCACGGATAAGGATTCGGATATAAGCTATCAGACCTTTCGTTCGGAGATAGAGCAGCATTCGTCCATGGTATATATCTTTCCCATGGTCTTTCTTCTTATAGCCATGCTGGGCATAATCACCACCATGACCAGGATGACGTCGAGACAGAGGATGCAGATCGGAACGCTTAAGGCTCTTGGATTCACCAAAAAGACAATAATCAGGCATTATTGCTCCTACAGTCTTTTCCTGAGCATACTGGGCGGCATCATAGGAGCTGTGGCCGGATACTATACCATAGGAGCCTATATCTTAAGCATGCTGATGGAAACATATCTGGTACCGGGTATGGGGCTTGTATTCTCTGCGAGGTCCTTTATCGCCATCCTGGTGTCAGCACTGATCTCTGTTCTTGTAAGCTATCTGGCCTGCAGAAAGGAACTTGCTCCTGCACCGGCCGAGACCTTAAGGCCCGAATCTCCCAAGGACGTGAGCCATACCGCCATCGAGAACAGCAGTCTCTGGATGAAGCTGGATTTTGCAACCCAGTGGAATCTGAGGGATATCATGAGGAATAAGGTCAGATCTCTCATGGGAGTGTTCGGCGTACTGGGATGCTCCATGCTGCTTTTTGGGGCTTTCGGCTGTCTCGATACTGTAAAATTCATGACAAGATGGATGTATGGCGAACTGAACACCGCAAGCTACCAGATAATAATGGAACAGGGGACGCCCCTTGCAGTAACCGAAGAGTACGCAAAAAAATACAGAGGTCAGATGGTGGAGAATGCAGCAGTGGAATTCGAAGCCGGAGGGATAAAGAAATCAGGCAGTGCCACCATATATGATAAGGGAGGATACCTCCATTTTCAGGATAAGAACCTTAAGGAGATACAGCTTAACACTGCGGGTATATCCATGTCATATAAGATGGCCGACATCCTGGGGCTGAAGGCGGGAGATACCTTCAGATGGCATGTGGTAGGTGATGACAGGTGGCATATCAGCAGGATATCGGGTATATACAGAAATCCGACCATGCAGGGTATCACCATGACCAGAGAGGTGTTCAGGGATCTGGAATATGATTTTGTGCCGGATACCATATATACCAACAGGAATATCAAGGATGAATTCGAGGATGATGACAATGTTGTGGGAGCCCAGAGTGTCAGTGAGCTTATGGATGCCTTTGATGCCATGAAGGAGATGATGTATGCCATGGTCTATATGCTGATAGGAGCTGCTGCAGTCCTGGGTATAGTGGTGCTCTATAATCTGGGAGTGCTGTCCCTTGTGGAGAAGCACAGGGAAATGGCGACACTTAAGGTGCTGGGCTTTACCACGGGAAAGATCAGACGGATACTGCAGGATCAGAATATCTGGCTTACCACACTGGGGCTTATTGGCGGGATACCTGCAGGTATGTGGCTTATCGCCATGCTCTTTGCCTCCATGCCGGAAGCCATGGATTACATACCCAAATATGAGGCTGCGTCATACTTATATACAGTGGTCGGGACCTTTGCCCTGTCAGTGGCAGTTAACAGGTTTCTCTCAAGGAAAGTCAAGACTGTGGATATGGTGGATGCCCTTAAAGGCGTGGAATAAAATGGGTATTGCTTTAGGGGTGGCCATAGTTTATAATAATTCCGCATTTGTTGTCTTTGAAGGAGGGATTATTAATGATATCGGCCGGTGATTTTAGAAATGGTGTGACCGTTGAGATCGACGGAACGGTCTATCAGATCGTAGAGTTCCAGCATGTTAAGCCCGGTAAGGGAGCAGCTTTTGTAAGGACTAAGCTTAAGGACGTGATCAATTCGGGAGTTGTCGAGAAGACCTTCCGTCCTACAGAGAAGTTCCCCACGGCACATATAGACAGGAAGGATATGCAGTATCTTTACAGTGACGGAGACGTATATAACTTTATGGATCCGGAGAGCTACGAGCAGATCGGTATAGGTCCTGATGTTGTAGGAGATGCCATGAAGTTCGTTAAGGAAAATGAGAACTGCAAGATCTGTTCATATAACGGTTCTGTTTTTTCGGTTGAGCCTCCTCTTTTCGTGGAGCTTGCGGTTACCGATACCGAGCCCGGATTCAAGGGCGATACTGCTACGGGTGCTACGAAGCCTGCTGTTGTTGAGACAGGAGCTACTGTTATGGTTCCTCTCTTTGTCAATACAGGAGATGTACTTAAGATAGACACACGTACAGGAGAGTATCTCTCAAGAGTCTGATGTTCCTTCACTGAGGGTATTCACACACGACATTTCGCGGAGTCACCATGACTCCGCTTTTTTTTCTTTATTTTCCCGATCGTTCTCTGCCGGAACCGTTTTAATATTTGCGATCAAACCACCTCGAATCATTCCGGTTTAAGGTTTGGCGGATGTTCTGCAGAAAGTCAGCTGACAGCTTGTATACTGCCTGCGGGTCATTACTGAGAGACATTGCCGCCGTATGGATGAGGGCATGACAGGCCATGCCTGATCGGATCTATCTTATCTGATTTTTGCCGGAGTGCAGCCTGACGGCCTCTTGCATATCTTTGTTCACCCAATTATCAATGTTTATATGAAAACAGAAAGGAAATCATATGGAGTATTATGAATTTATAGAAGCTGTAAAGGAAAAACTGCAGGATATATGCGGCGATGAGTTTGTGATCGAGGCTGCACAGACCATGAAGAACAACTCCGTCATGTTTCGGGGTATATCCATCAGAGAAAAGGATTCCAGGATAGCACCAACCATATATCTTGAGGATCTTTATACCGATCACTGCGACGGCAGGGATTTTGAGGAGATAGTTAACGAGGTGCTGAGGATCTACAGCGTAAGCAGGAAGGGACCTGATTTTGACGCCGGGCTTTTCTCGGATTTTTCATGGGTCAGGGACAGGATCTTCTGCAAGCTGATAAACTGCAGGGCGAATGCCGGGCTTCTTTCTGAAGTTCCTCATTACAGATTTTTGGATCTGGCGGTCATTTACTGCGTTCTGGCTGATGACAATGACGGGACCATATCATCCATCACCATTAAGAACGATCACCTGAAGCTCTGGGAAACGGATGAGGAGGAGATAAGAAAGTGTGCCATAAGGAATACCCCCGTCCTGCTTCCGGCATCCATAGTGTCCATAGGACAGATCCTAAACGATATGGTGGGAGCGGATCCTGTATACAGCGACAGCATACCCATGTATGTCCTCACAAATAAAAACAGGAGCAATGGTGCCACTGCCATGCTTTATAACGATGTCATCGGAGATTTTGCAGATAACATACACAGTGACCTGTATATCATACCCTCGTCCGTTCATGAACTGATCCTTGTTCCTGATACGGATGAAATGGATCCGGATGTGCTCTCGGGAATGATAGCCGAGGTCAATGATACCCAGCTGGCACCTGAGGAGCTGCTTTCGTATTCGCTGTACAGATACAGCAGGGCAGATCAAAGCATACGTATCGCCGGCGCCGATAAAAAGGCTGCAGCATATTGATCCTCAGTAAGGACCGGGTCCTTGTGATCCGGTCCTTTATAAGTATCACATAATATCCTCTGTCTCTCTGATGATACCTCAAAAATGCCCCATTATAAGGGGTATTAGTTTACATAAGATATAAAGAGTTGCATGTATCACACCAATCATGGTAAGATAGTGCGGTATATGTAGAGAGGTGTCTCTATGCATAGGATCGGATCCTTGCGTTCATAGCTCAGCTGGATAGAGCACAGGCCTCCGACGCCTGGTGTCGAGGGTTCGAATCCCTTTGAACGCATGCACTGTTACGTAAGAGAGCAGTATGATTTCGGAATAAAAAACAGACTGGCATATGATCATGACTGATCAGCGGGACGGATCCCGGCAGGTCACAGCCTTTTGTGAATTCGGAGGATCACAGATGAGAAACAGAAGAGGTTTTGATATAAGAGATTTTGTAATGCGGTACTACCAGTACATCATAGTAGGTGCATTATTCATTATCCTTGTGATAGTGCTTCTGGTCTTTTCGGCAAAGCACAAGGACAAGGAGGAAAGTAAAGAGGAGTCCACAACAGAGGTTGCAACAGAGGCTGTGGTTGACGAGAATGCGGAGATACCTCTGACAGACGAGGAGCTGAAGCTTGACGCTTATCCCGAGGTCAACGCTCTGGTATCAACATACTTCACCGCCATGGCAACGGGTGACGTGGCAACCCTCAGCACCATCTGCAGTGATCTGGATGATGCAGCCAAAATAAGGATACAGGAGAAGGCCAACTATACGGAAAGCTATGATGACCTTAAGTGCTATACGAAGCCGGGGCCCATACCCAATTCCTATATCGTTTTTGCATACTACAAGATCAAATATGTCAATATAGATACCAAGGCACCCGGCCTGTCGTCCCTTTATGTATGTACGGATGATGCTACCGGACAGCTCTACATCTATAACGGAGATCTGTCGGAGAATGTATCGAATTACATCAAGGGTGTAGCAGCTCAGGATGATGTGGTACAGTTGCTCAGCACGGTTGATACCGAGTATTCCAATGCAGTGGATTCGGATAAGACCCTCAAGGCCTTCATGGATGCTCTGCCTGCAAGACTTGATGAGGCTGTGGCCGCAAGGCTTGCTTCGGGCTCGACTCCCGATGCCGTTCCCGTTTCGGACAATACGGCTGCAGAGGTTACGATCAGACTTACGGACAACATCAGGATCAGGTCGACCCCGGATGACTCCGACAGTGCAAACGTTATCGCCAAGGCAGTGGCAGGCGATACATACACAAAGATCGGGGAGGAAGGAAACTGGACCAAGATCAGATATAAGGATACTGAGGCATATGTCAGCTCCGATTATGTAGAGGTTGTTGACGGTTCGGCAGCCCCTGCTCCCGCACCGGATGCTACCGGCGAGACAGCGGCTCCTCCGGCAGACACAGGCACTACCACTGCCGCATCGGGGACCGTTACAGTCAATGATTCCGGAGTCAGGGTCAGATCCTCCGCCGATACCAGCGGTGACAGTAATGTAATAGGAAAGGCTGACTCGGGAGATACCTTCGACCTTATTGGTGAGAAGGATGAATGGTATCAGATCAAGTACAAGGATCAGACCGGATATATAAGCAAACAGTTTGCGACAAAGAATTAAAAAACGGTATTGAATTTTCAAATCACCTGATGTATCATCTTTCGTGACAAAGGCGTCAACGAAGAGAGGTCGTTAACCTCTCTTTGAAGGCGCCATATTTTATTCATTTAGGAGGAAAAAGCGATGTCATATGTAGACGAGGTTTACGAGTACGTGGTGGAGAAGAATCCTGCACAGCCGGAGTTTCATCAGGCAGTCAAGGAGGTTTTGGAGTCTCTTCGTGTAGTCATCGAAAAGGATGAGGAGAAGTACAGGAAGGAGGCTCTGCTGGAGAGGCTGGTAACGCCTGAGAGACAGATCCTCTTCAGAGTGCCCTGGGTAGATGACAAGGGACAGGTTCAGGTCAACAACGGCTTCAGGATCCAGTTCAATTCCGCAATAGGACCTTACAAGGGAGGCCTTCGTTTCCACCCTTCGGTTAATCTCGGTATTATAAAGTTTTTAGGCTTTGAGCAGATCTTCAAGAACAGCCTTACAGGACTTCCCATCGGCGGGGGCAAGGGCGGCTGTGACTTCGACCCCAAGGGAAAGTCCGATAATGAGATAATGAGATTCTGCCAGAGCTTTATGACAGAGCTGTACAGACATATCGGAGCGGATACCGACGTTCCTGCAGGAGATATCGGAGTAGGCGGAAGAGAGATAGGATTTCTTTTCGGACAGTACAAGAGGATCCGCAATCTTTATGAAGGTGTGCTCACAGGTAAAGGCCTTACATACGGTGGATCTCTTGCCCGTACAGAGGCAACCGGATACGGACTTGTTTACATCACCGAGGAGCTTTTACGCGATCATGGTACAAGCCTTAAGGGTAAGACAGTGGCTGTATCCGGTGCCGGTAATGTAGCCATCTATGCTATACAGAAGGCGATCCAGCTTGGTGCAAAGCCTGTTACCTGTTCTGATTCTACAGGATGGATATATGATCCCGAGGGAATCGATGTGGATCTGCTCAAGGAGGTCAAGGAGGTTAAGAGAGCAAGACTTACCGAGTATGCTGCAGCACGTTCATCGGCAGAGTATCATGAGAAGAAGAACGGTGAGCACGGCGTATGGAGTGTGAAGTGCGACGTGGCTCTTCCCTGCGCTACACAGAACGAGTTGGATCTTGATGATGCAAAGGCCCTTGTGGCAAATGGTGTTACTGCCGTATGTGAGGGTGCAAACATGCCTACCACCATCGAAGCTACCGAGTATCTGCAGAACAACAAGGTTCTCTTTATCTGCGGTAAGGCTTCAAATGCAGGCGGTGTCGCAACATCAGCTCTGGAGATGAGCCAGAACTCCGAGAGACTCTCATGGACCTTCGAAGAGGTGGATAATAAGCTTCAGGGCATCATGGCAAATATCTACAAGAGCATCTCAGAAGCAGCAAAAGAGTACGGCCTTGAGGGCAATTATGTTGCCGGAGCCAATATCGCAGGCTTCAAGAAGGTAGCAACGGCTATGGAAGCACAGGGCATCGTATAATAAAACACAGATATAATAATATCACGGGAAGCATCCTGCATGGTCACATGACAGGGTGCTTCTTTTTGTGGTAGAGTAACCAATGTATCAATGACTTGAACGGGGATCGTTATGACTGAAAAGCTATATGACAATGACGCATACGGAAGAGATTTTTCGGCATTGACTAAGAAGGTCTCATATACGGGGGACGACAGATGGCTCGTAGAGTGTGACAGGACTCTTTTCTTCCCGGAGGAGGGTGGACAGAGCAGTGACACCGGATATCTGAACGGATATGAAGTGACGCATGTATCCATCGATGACGAAGGGATCATAACCCATGAGGTTAAGGCCGGAGAGGACGCCTTCTTAGAGGGCATGAGGGTCATGGGACAGATTGACTGGGACAGGAGGTTCTCAAATATGCAGAATCATACCGGAGAGCATATCCTCTCCGGACTCTTGCATGAGATCTGGGGGTCCGAGAATGTGGGATTTCACCTGTCCGACAACACGGTCACCCTTGATACGAGCAGGAGCCTTACGAAGGAGGATCTTGCAGTCCTTGAGAGAAGGGCCAATGAGGTGGTTTATAAGGATCTGCCGGTGTTGTGCAGGTATTATGATGCAAAGGAACTGGAAGATATAGAATACAGGAGTAAGCTTACTTTCAAAGACAGTGCCAGGCTTGTTGTCATACCTGGTGTGGATATATGTGCCTGCTGTGCCCCTCATGTGGGTCACACCGGGGAGATAGGCCTCATCAGGATAATCAAAGCCATAAACTACAAGGGCGGTATGAGACTAAGTATACTTTCCGGCAGAAGAGCATATGAGTATACGGCCAGATCCCATGAGATCATAGAAGAACTGTCCCATAAGCTGTCGGAAGCTCCGGATAAGCTTGCGGAGGCTGTGGAGAGACTGCAAAAGGAGATAGCCCTGGGAAAGGAAAGAGAGGCTGCAAGATCAAGAGCGGCACTTGCTGATCTTGTGGCATCTGTACCGGGGGATTCAAGGGATGCCGTGATTTTTGCTGATGATATGGATAATATAAGCCAGAGAAATGCCGTAAACCGCCTGGCAGAAAGCCACAAGGGTATATGTGCGGTGTTCGCGGGACTTGATGGGGACTACAGGTTCATAATCTCATACCCCGAAGGTGATGCAAGGGATGTTGCGGCAAGGCTTAAGGAAAAACTGGATGCCAGAGGCGGCGGCTCAAAGGAGATGGTGCAGGGCAGCATTTCCTCAACCGGGGATGAGATAAAAAAGGTCATATCCGGCATGACGGATCCGGGAGAATGAGATGGACAGAAGGAGCAGGATAACAAAAACAGCTTTTGCGCTGGCAGCCTTTCTTATCCCGCAGGTACTGACTCTTGTGATCTTTGCCCTGGGGGATATATTTCCTTTCGGGGACAACACCATACTCACCGGAGACCTGAGAAGCCAATTCGTTACGTACTTCGCAAATCTCAGGGATGTGATACTGTCCCATAAAGAGGATACCTTATATACCTTCAGCAAGACCATCGGGGGAGATTACCCCGGGTTCAAGGCATATTATCTCAACAACCCCATTCTTCTGATACTTCTCTTCTTCCCTAAGGAGAACATATGCTATGGCGTGGAAGCAGTCCTTCTGTTACAGGTGGGGCTTGGCGGGCTGTTTATGGAGCTTCTCCTTGATGATATAAAAAGCGGGAAGTGGTTTGTGCTTTTATTCTCCACAGCATATGCCATGAATGGGTTCGTATTCGGAGATCTGGTGCTCCTGATCTACTTTTCCAATGTGGCCATCCTGCCTCTTGTGGTGATGTACTTAAGGAGGATCCTGAAGGAGGACAGGGGATGGGCCGGGTTTGTGATCACATCGGCCCTTGCTGTGTATATGAGCTATTATCAGGGCTATATGATGATGCTCTTCATAGCCCTCCTTTTCTTTGGATATGCTGCCTGTGACAGGAGCTGTATAAAAAAAGCCGTAAAGATCGCAGGGGCCATGATACTGTCCGTAATGCTGACTGCCTTCGAACTGGTACCTGCCGTGCTTTCCCTCAGGGGGGAGAAGAGCAGTGCCGATGCCGACTTTGCCTTTTACAGAAAGTTTGCCATGACGGATTTCCTGAACGCTTTTATTCCGGGAAGGGTACATGATACACATCTCCCTCTTGTTTACTGCACTGTTTTTGTTCTCATATGTGCTCTGATATATCTCGTCTTTCCCGGAAAAGGCCAGGTTAAGAAGCTTGTATGGGGGATCCCTTTTCTGGGACTTATCCTCAGCATGTATATAAATACCCTTGATGCCATCTGGCATGGGTTTAACAATCCTGTGGGATTCCCCTTCAGATATGCATATATGCTGAGCTTTGTCATGATCTGCATGGGCTACGAGGGTATGGAGCAGGTCATGTCTGTCGTCGGCACCGGACGCGGGGCATCTTTTATTAAAGTAATCGCAATACTGCTGTTTCTGGAGGTCTTTGCGGAGACAGTATATACGGATCACCATTTGTACGAGGCCATCAATACCCCGGGATCCTCCGCCATAGGTGGGAATGAATTCGGGGGATATATAAGCGCGATAGGGGATGCGGTGGATACCGTAAAGGATGGGGATTCAGGGATCTACAGGATCGAGAAGGATTTCTACTTTACCATGAACGATCCCATGCTCTTTGATTATTACGGGCTTTCGCATTCGAGCTCCTGTGAGAAGATGTATATCAACCGTTTCATGCGAAAAATGGGCTTCGGCGATACCGGGCTTTATTCCTTCTACGGCAGGGGCAGTACCTCCTTTGCCAACAGCTTTATGGGAATAAAATATCTGATATCCATGTATGATACGGATAAGGCCCTGGAGACCTATGGCCGGTCCGGACCATACAGGATATATAAGAATGATAATGCGCTGCCTTTGTGTTTTGCGACATCTGGGGATATCCTGGAGGCGGACATGAGTGAAGAGGACCCCTTTATCCTGCAGAACACCATTGCGGATAAAACCGGAGGCGTGGATGATATATACATAAAGGCCGGATATGAGGTGTCCTGTGATAATGCCCATCGTGAAGGCACCAGGATAATAAGGGATGATGGGAGCGACGGCTTTTGCGTAACATACCGTATCAGAGCCGACAGGGATGGCGTATTGTATTATTACCTTGATGCCCCCGGGCGGCAGGGAGCGGAGCTTTTTGTGAACGGCCGTGATGAGGGGCCTTATTTTACGGAGAATAACTGGGCAGTATATACAGCAGGCAGGTTCGGTGAGGGAGATGAGATCGAGATACGCCTGGAATCCCATGAGGATGAGCTTGATATAACCGGAGAATACTTCTACTTCGAGGATGAAGGCAGGCTTAAGGAATGGGCCGGATCCGTCAGTGATAGGGGAGACGGTTTTAAGGATCCTGTTATGAAAAGCAGCTCCCGGATCCTGTACGATACCCATGTAAATGATGGGGAGATCCTTATGATGACCATACCCTACGATAAGGGATGGAAGGTTTATGCCGACGGCATGAGATGTAAGACCTTTCCGGTCCTTGGGGTGCTTATGGGGATCGATCCTCCATCAGGCGCGGCTCATATGGAGATGAGATATATCCCGGAGGGACTCATCGCCGGGATACTGATCAGCATTTTGTCATGGATCATTTTCTTCATATGTGTATGCAAAAAAGTACACACTCCCGTATTGACTGGAAAATAACAAAGAATTATATTATAAGTAACATAGGTATAACTATGTGGCAAACCTGTTGTGAAGCAGGGACGCAAAGCTATAGGGTCTTATTTATTTAAGACAGCCAGTTGCCATGAGATGATCTTTTGTATAATACCGAGGTGATTATCATGAAAAAAACAAATTGCAGATTGATCTCCATATTGATGATAAGCGCTTTGCTTGCAATACTGCCGGCGACGACAGTCATAGCGGCGAAAGCGACCATAACAGCCAAGTCAACCATTAGTAAAGAATCAGGCGGCGGCTCTTCCGGAGGAGATTCCAGGCTGAACCACCTCAACAACGAAATGCTTGTTAAGATGAACGGATTGAGGTCCGATGTGGGAGTCGGTAATCTTTCCATGGACAGTTCGCTGATAGGCATAGCCGCTGTAAGAGCGGTTGAGGCTTCTACCAAGTGGTCGCATACGAGACCTGACGGATCACAGGGCTGTGATATGATACCGGGTAATAAATGGAGAGGAGAGAATCTTTCATACGTAACATATTCGGATTTTGATTATTCCGACGGCGAGCAGGACGAGGCGGCTGAGGTGATGTTTAAGAATCTGGTGGCTTCTCCTACCCACTATGACAATATGGTATTCAAATCCTTCACCAAGGTGGGTATAGATACCAACGTATTAACATCCTCCGATGGGATCAGACTTACCACAGCTTATCTGTTTTCGAACTGAGATTTAGAT
>CAMOIV010000011.1 GCA_946616305.1 uncultured Lachnospiraceae bacterium
AGAACTTAAGTGCATTACCGCCGGTGGTAGTCTCGGGATTACCGAACATCACACCGATCTTCTCACGGAGCTGATTGATAAAGACTACCGTACAGTTGGTCTTGTTGATTATGCCTGTAAGCTTTCTCAGGGCCTGGGACATGAGCCTTGCCTGAAGTCCCATATGCGAATCACCCATGTTGCCTTCGATCTCGTCCTTGGGAACAAGAGCCGCAACAGAGTCGACAACCACGATATCCATCGCTCCGGACCTTACCATGGTCTCGCATATCTCAAGGGCCTGCTCACCTGAATCGGGCTGAGATATGTAAAGATTGTCTATATCAACGCCTATGTTCCTGGCATATTCCGGGTCAAGGGCGTGCTCTGCATCTATGAAGCCCGCTATACCGCCCATCTTCTGCGCCTCTGCTATCATATGCAGGGTAAGGGTCGTTTTACCTGAGGACTCGGATCCGTATATCTCAACGATCCTTCCCCTCGGGATGCCTCCGATACCCAGAGCTATATCAAGTGAGAGGGAGCCTGTGGGTATGGATGCAACGCTCATATCCGTAACGCTCTCCCCGAGTTTCATGACAGAGCCCTTTCCGAACTGCTTCTCTATCTGTGATATGGCAACGTCAAGTGCTCTTTCTTTTTCTGTGTTTTCAATCATTGATCAATCTCCATTTCTCGAACAGTTGTTCGTCTCGGTTTATAGTATCTTAAATATGATCGGATGTCAACTCATAAGATCACCTCTTTTCGAAAATAGTATAAAAAGGGGAAAAATACGGCGAATGCCGCGTATAAAAGAGAAATAAATGTGTGAATACAATATCACTATCGGGTCTTATTATCAAGCCATACTCAGCCATGATAACCTGTAAGCTCCGGGAGTCTGTGGCTGTCCACATCCTGCCGCCATGATATAACATGGATACTCCGGAGCTTTTTGCACCGAATAAGTACTAAATAACTGCCGGACCCCGGCCCTGCATCCGCCATACTGAAAAAAAGACTTGCAGCAAAAAGACTGCCATGTTGCAAAGTTAGGACCTGAAACTACATATCTGACAGGTTCGTCTCACCGATCATGTCTTCGGGAGTATTCTCGGGATCCACTTTCTTGGCGATCTCCTTGAACTCCTCCTCGGAATTGCGGAAAGCCTCCAAAAGCTTGGGATTGAAAGCACCGCAGTCTCCGTTGATGATCATCTGATAGGCAACATCAAACTCATATGCCTTTTTATATATGCTCTCGCCTATAAGAGCCTCAAAGCAGTCTGCCACGGAAACTATCTGGGCCGAGATGGGTATCTCGTCTCCCACAAGTCCGTCGGCATAGCCTCTCCCGTCGTATTTCTCATGATGGTACCTTGCGATGTCACTGCAGTATTCCATCATATCCTTATCCCAGTTTGCGGCTATCTTCTGGATGATGTCATAGCCCCTTATGGTATGGGACTTCATGTAATCAAACTCGTCGGAGGTATATTTGCCGGGCTTGAACAGGATATTGTCGGGTATCATGATCTTGCCAAGATCATGCAGTGCGCTTGCGGAATAAATAAGCTCAACCTTCTCCTCGGTAAGCTCATACTCAGGAAATTCATTCATCATATGGGTAGCAAGCACCTTTGAGAATGCCTTGACTCTTCTGATATGGTCATGGTTCTCCGTATTCCTGTATTCCACTATGGTTCCAAGGGAATCAATGATATTGGCATTATCCTTCTTCATCTTTTCGGAATACTGCTTAAGGAGAGCATTGGCTCTTTGCATCATAACCTTGCTCTTCTCGCTCTCTTCCCTGCTCTGCTTAAGCTCGTTGAAATTAGAGATGACATTCCTCACCCTGTAGGGCAGAAGTTCCTTCTCATAGGGCTTTCTGATAAAATCGGACATCCCGTAGCTGAAGCACTTTTCCACTATCTTCAGGGAGTTGTCTCCGGTACATATGATCACCGGGTAGTTATCCATCAGTTTCTTATCATGAAGGAGCAGAAGTGTCTCCGTCCCGCTCATCCTCGGCATGATAAGATCCAGGAGCACCAGTGCTATATCCTCCTCGTTCTCCTGTATGTATTCCATTGCCTCCACGCCGTCGGAAGCCTCATGGATCTTGTATTCCCCTTCAAGAGCCTCCCTTAGGACATCTCTGTTCTCACTTTGATCATCTACGATAAGTATGGTATCTCTCATATCCTCTGCCCGCCTTAACCGACAACATTTACCAGATTTCCGTCTGCCTTCAGTACTATGCCTCTCTCACCCGAGGCTTCCCATCTTCCCTTATGAAGTATGCAGGTACAGCCCTCATATGCCCTGCCCGATATGTTCATCACCGATTCACGGCTGTAGAGGATCTCTCGGTTGATCTGTTCCTTCTCTCTTTCAACCTCCTGAGATCTCTTGTTAAGAGTATATATGGCATCCTCCACCTTGATGAACATGGGCATGGTATTTCTCACCTCGGGAGGGTATTTCATCTTCATTTCGTTGAGGGAGTTCTCAAGGATGTTAAGCTGCTTCCTGTTCTCCGTGAGTCTGTATTTCAGCTCTGCCACCCTGTCGATGAGACTCTCGTCAATGCCGATGGTAAGCTGTGTCTTGACCCCGGCTTCGTTACCGATATTGTGGACCTTATAACCATGGGAGGAAAAAGCCCTTCCGCCTATTATGGCATTGCTTGAGATTATCCTCCCCTTTGCCCGCAGGGTGCTGTTGAGACTGGTATTGACCTCTATATCGGCCTCGCTAATCACAAGGACATTCTCAAAGAATTTGCTGATGACACCTTTATCCGCCTTGACCTTGCCGCGTCTTCCGGCGTTCATACCCTTGTTCAATACGATCTTGCCCTCGGATATGATCTCGGCTCCTCCCACGTTTCCGTCTATGACTATATCTTCGGTGGCATGGATGGTAACACCGTTCTCTACATTTCCCTTTATGTGGATGCTTCCGTCAAAATCTATATTTCCCGTAGCCATGGTGGCTTCGTTGACCTCAAGATGCTTTGTGACCTCTAAGATACCGCCTCTTAAGGTGACCATGCCGTCCATCTGAGCGGTATATACATGCTTGTCTTCGGACAGGACGAAGCCGCTGCCCTTTAAAAGACCCTGCTCCAGTCCCTTCTTCGCCGGTATGGGATCACCCTTGACATTATATCCGTCAATACCATCCTCGGCGTCGTGGTATACCGCCAGAGTATCCCCCTCTTTAACCACCGTGAACCAGTCAACGTTGGAATAATCGGTGCTTCCGTCCTCTAGTATCTTAGGCTTCTTGTTGAAATCGGTATTAAAGAAGTATTCGTAATAACCATCCCTGCCCTTTTTGGGGATAGCTCCCTGAGCTATGTGCATGGGCCCCTCATCGAACTGTCCGCTTATTATCTTCTCAACGGTTTCCTCGATGATACCCCGGGTTATGCCGTTATTATCCAGCACCTCCATAAGAGCCTCGCGGCTTATGTCATGACTGCCCTCCTTAACCTCGATATAGGCATCCACCGCACCGCCGTTTATGGTCACCTTGAAATGGTCGGTAGCATAGGAGACTTCGCTTTCTCCGCCGTATTCCAGAAGCTTCAGACGTTTCCTTCTCATCTCCCTGTTGGGATACATGAGGGTGGTATATGAGGTGACATCCAGTCCGTCCTTCAGTCCCAGACGGATCTCTCTCATCTGCTTCCAGTCAAAATATGAATTCAGATACAGAGGTACGTTAAGTCTTTCCTCAAGTCCCAGACGGATCTGCCTCATCTGCTGCCAGTTAAAGCTAAGGTCGGCATACACACCAACGTCTATGCCCTCCTCAAGTCCTGTCCTTATCTCGGCGATGGCAGCGCCTCTGAAATCCGTTTTGAGATAGGGGTCCAGATCGACCTTATGAAGCAGGGCAAGCCTTATCTCATAAAGCTGCTCTGCATCATATCCGAGTCTTATATATTTTGAGATATCGAGATTTTCTTCCTTTGATTTGCGGATCTGCTTCATGATCCCGGCGCTGTATTTAATGCAGTCGGAAACATCAAAGCCCTTCAGGAGACCCTTGCGGATCTGCCTCATCTTTTCATAAGGGAGTTCTGCCTTGGCATATTTTGAGACATCCACCTTCTGTTCGAGACCTATCCTGATCTCATACATCTGGAACCAGTCAAACTGCGGATCAGCATAATAAGAGACATCACACCCGGACTCAAGGCCGAGTCTGATCTGTCTCATCTGGATAGCCAGATACTCCGGTTTGGCATAGATGGAAGTATCGACAGATGATCTTTTTCCTTCTTCGATTTCGACTAACTGGTCAGTAGAGAATTCCGACATGACACCCCCCTGTCAGTCAAATCATTCCTTTTCCCCGAATGTCCTCTCAGTGAGATTCTCCAGCAGGCACTGCCTTATCTGGGTCAGAGCCGCAGCAGTAGCTGCCTCTCTTATCTTTAATCTCTCTCCGGAGAATACATACCTTTTAACAGTGATCTCACCCGAAACATTCACTCCGATATATGTGGTCCCGACAGGATCTGCCTCTCCTCCTCCGTCAGGTCCCGCATATCCCGTAAGGGAGACGGCCACATCCGCCTTGGCTGCCGAGAGACAGCCCTTTACCATCTCCTTAGCGCACTGCTCGGATACGGCTCCGAATTTATCGAGGGTAGATCTCTTAACTCCAAGATATTTTTTCTTGGATTTATTGGAATAAGTGATGAATCCCGTCTTTATCACATCCGACGCTCCCGGCACATTGATGAGCCTGCTTGAGAGCATACCTCCGGTAAGGGATTCAGCTGTGGCCAGAGTGAGCTTGTTCTCATTAAGCAGCTGGAGCACCGCTTCTTCAAGAGTCACCTTTTCGTCAGTAGTAAAGATACTGGAGCCGAACCTCTTCTTGATCTCCTTTACCACAGGCTTCACAAGCTTATGGGCTTCCTTTTCGCTCTCGCCCCTTGCCATGATCCTGATATCCACCTCGCCCGCCCTGGCATAGGTAGCTATGGTGGGATTGGTCTGATTATCGATGAGGTCCTTTAATTCGGTCTCGATCATGCTCTCGCCCATCCCGCATATCTTGACCATCTCCGAGTAAAAGGCCTCACTGGAGATCTCCTTCAGATACGGCACCACCTGCTCCTCCCACATGGGGATGAGTTCACCGGGAGGTCCCGGCAGAAGTATCACACAGGCCTCATCATCAGAAGCGATGATACCGGGTGCGGTCCCGTTTTTATTATACAGGACTTTGGAACCCTTGGGAACCATAGCCTGCTTTTTATTGTTATCCGTGAGCTTGAGCTTTCTCTTTTCGAAGAACTTCCGGATCTTCTCCCATGCCTTCTCATCCAGTTCCAGTTCAAGACCCATGACGGAAGCTGCAGTTTCTTTGGTGAGGTCATCCGCGGTTGGTCCAAGTCCTCCCGTAAGGATCACGGTGTCGGATCTCTTCCTGGCAAGTTCAAGAATCTCCTTAAGCCTTGACTCATTATCACCCACCACACTCTGGTAACAGCACGATATGCCAAGTCCCGCCAATCCCTTTGCCATATACGAAGCATTGGTATTGACCACATTTCCCATCAGTAATTCCGTTCCCACGCAAATGATCTCAGACGTCATCCTTCATTACCTCTTTGTTCTTAACGATGTAATCGATAAGTGAAATGACAGTAAGTGCCAGAGCGATATATGTTATGGCTGTGCAGGCATAATGCCATATGGTGCTGTCTATGTCGGCTATGAGCATGATGACCATTATCATCTGGAAGGTAGTCTTGAATTTCCCCCAGTATGATGCTGCTATCACCACATTCTTCTCTGCGGCTATGATACGAAAGCCGGATATTATGAACTCCCTTGCAACTATTATGACCACGATCCATGAGGCAAGCTTGCCAAGCTCCACCAGACATATCATGGCCGAGATCACCAGGATCTTATCAGCCAGAGGATCGGCAAATTTACCGAAGGTAGTCACCAGGTTGTATTTCCTTGCTATCTTTCCGTCAAGCAGATCCGTAAGGGAAGCCACTATAAAGATCCCCAGAGCAACCCACTTGCTAAGATCCCCGAAACAGCCGCTCATTATCACCACCACAAAAAACGGTATCAGTATCACTCTGAATAGTGTCAGTTTGTTTGGCAGATTCATCTTCATTATATCACACAAGCCTCCCTAAAAGATCATATCCTCTCGCACCGGTAACCTCTGCCTTTACTATGTCACCGCTCATGAGATCTCCCCGTTCCGAATCTATGAAAATATAACCGTCAACCTCCGGAGCATCCATGTAGGTCCTGCCTGCATATACGTTATCCTCCGGTATCCTTCCTTCTATCATGACGTCAAGTATACGTCCCACTGCAGACTCTGCCTTTGCAAAAGCAACCTCCTGCTGGGCCTCCATGATCTCACGTCTGCGTCTTTTTCTTGTCCCGGGATGGATCTGACCCGCCATCCGGCCGGCCGCGGTATCCTCCTCCTTCGAATAAGCGAAATCACCAAGCCTTTCGAAGCCGGTCTCCTTAACAAAATCAATGAGCTCCCTATGTTCCTCCTCGCTCTCCGTGGGAAATCCGGAGATAAGAGTCGTCCTGAGTGCTATATCAGGTATCTCCCTCCGAAGCCTTGTTATCATCTCCGTAAGCTTTTCCTTCGTAGTCTTCCTGCCCATAAGAGACAGGATCCTGTCGCTGCAGTGCTGTATGGGAAGATCCAGATAATGACATATCTTTGCTTCATCCCTCATACAGTATATAAGCTCATCGTAGATCTCCTCGGGATAGCAGTACATGATCCGTATCCACTCTATGCCCTCTATCCGGCACAGCTTTTCAAGCAGCACATGGAGGCTTTTCCTGCCGTAGAGATCCACTCCGTAAAGAGTCGTCTCCTGGGCTATGAGTATGAGCTCCTTTGCCCCCATTTCCGCAAGATAGGAAGCCTCGTTTACCAGATCCTCCATAGGCACGGATCTGTATCTGCCCCTGATCTTCGGGATGATGCAATAAGTACAGTTCTTGTCACAGCCGTCCGCTATCTTGAGATATGCCGTATGAGGATCGAGAGTCATCCTTCTGATGCCGGAAAGATATATGGACCTGTCCCTGTCACAAAGGTTAACGCTCTTATGTCCCAAAAGGGCCTCATCAAGGGCCGATACTATGCTGTCGATGGCTGTAGTACCGACTATGGCATCGACTTCCGGTAACAGCTTCATGATATCATCCGGATATCTCTGAGCCAGGCACCCGCAGACTATGATGGCTTTCAGCTCACCGGTCTTCTTTCGCTCCCCCATCTCTATTATGGTATTGATGCTCTCTTCCTTGGCATCCCCTATGAAGCAACAGGTGTTTATGACGCAGGCATCAGCATCATCCGCGTCATCGCACATCACGTATCCCTTCTTTGTCAGAAGGCCTATCATCTGCTCTGAATCCACGGTGTTCTTATCACAGCCGAGGGATATAAAAAAGATCCTGAAGGTATCTCCAGGATCCTTTATCTTACTCATACGAATGAGTCATCCTGATCATGACTCTCTATCTTGAGCTTTCCGTTGTATAATTCCTCAACCGCAATGGAGAGTGGCTTGTCATATTCGTCGGTCTCGATCATGGGATCTGCTCCGTCCACTATCTGTCTGGCTCTCTTTGCTGTGGCAAGGACTATGGAGTACCTGGAATTGACTATGGGAGCATCTCCCTCCTGCACGTCTGCATTGACCACGTTCATCAGGTCTCCGTATGATGGGTGTAACATAGATCTTCCTCCTGCTGTATCTTTTGTTTATAGGTTTATATCCCTTAACTCCTCTGTAAGGGAATCAATAAGTGCCTTCTCATGCTTTACACTATGGTGTGCGGCCTTGATTATACCATGGATCCTCTCAGCGCACAGATCCACCTCGTCGTTCACCACTATGTAATCATATCCGTCAAGAAGCGAAGCCTCCTCGGCTGCTCTTCTCATGCGCTTTGCTATCACTTCGTCAGTCTCGGTGCCTCTGCCCTTGAGCCTTGCATAGAGAGTGTTTGCATCCGGCGGTGTCAGAAAGACCAGGACCGCCTCAGGATATTTCTTCTTGACCTGCATGGCTCCCTGAAGCTCTATCTCAAGGATCACATCCTTGCCTTCATCCATCATCCTGTACACGAAATCCGCAGGAGTTCCGTAATAGTTCCCCACGTACTCGGCATATTCCAGGAACTCATCCTTACGGATCATCTCCTCAAATTCATCACGGGTCTTGAAGAAATAACTGACGCCTTCCTTCTCACCCTCTCTCGGTGCTCTTGAGGTCGCCGATACGGAAAGAGCATACTCCGCGTGATCCTGTATGAGTTTTTTCATGACGGTGCCCTTGCCTGAACCGGCAAAGCCCGAAACTACGGTCAGTATACCACGGTCTGCCCCTGACATACAAATCCCTCCTTGATCACTCTATGTTCTGAACCTGTTCTCTTATCTTCTCTATCAGAGTCTTCAACTCTATCGCATTGTCCGACAGGGCTATATCTCCCGACTTGGAAAGGGTTGTATTGGCTTCCCTGTTCATCTCCTGGGCAATAAAATCCAGCTTCCTGCCGCAGGCTCCGCCCTTTATAAGGACATCCCTCATGGCATCGATATGGCTCTTGAGCCTTACTATCTCCTCATCCACGCATATCTTGTCCGCATAAAGGGTCACCTCTGTTACTATCCTGCCCTCATCCGCCTTGATATCAAGGCCTTTGAGCATATCCCTCAGCTTTTCTTCCAGCTTGTTTCTGTATTCCTCGATGATCTGCGGAGATCTGCTCTCGATCATATCCACATATCCCTTCATCTCATCAAGCTTAGAAAGGATATCCGTCTTGAGATTTTCTCCCTCTGCTGATCTGGCCTTTACGAAGTTTACGCAGGCATCCCTGACGGCCTTCTCCAGGGTCTCCCATATCTCCTCCTCATCATTCCCGGTCTCCTCCATGGTGAACACGTCCGGGAACTTGGCAAGGGTTGAGATCCTGACATCGTTGGGCATGCCGAATTCCTCGGACATCTCCGTAAGATACCTTAGATACTCCCTTGCAAGAGCGGGATTATATCTGACAGTCTCGGCGGCATCGTTATAATCCTCATAGAGCACATAGACATCCACCTTGCCTCGCTCCATGTACTCCTTCATCACATTTCTGATATTGGCTTCGAATGCCGTAAGCTTCTTGGGAAGTTTAACGGATACCTCAAGATATCTGTGATTAACGGCCTTCATCTCCACCGTGAATTTGCGGTTATTCTCTGTTACTTCGCTTCTGCCGAAGCCCGTCATGCTGTTTAACATGTCATTTCTCCTTAAGGATCCTAAACCGTGAGCTTCTCTAAAGCTTCCTCGTATTTCGCTATCGTTCTGTCTATGACATCATCGGGAAGATCATAATCGGAATCCGGATTGGCCTTCAGATAATCCCTTACATACTGCTTGTCATAGGAGGGTTCCGACTGCCCTATGACATATCCGTCCACAGGCCAGAACCTTGAAGAATCCGGCGTGAGCATCTCGTCTCCCACTACTACCTCACCCTTCTCATCCAGACCGAATTCGAATTTTGTATCGGCTATGATAATGCCCTTGCTCTTTGCGTATTCCGCACATTTCTTGTATATGGCGATGGTATGATCCTTGATCTTACCGGCAAGCTCCTCTCCCCGTCCCGGATATGCCTTCTCCAGCACCGATACGGACTGCTCAAAGGAGATGTTCTCATCATGCTCTCCAAGCTCTGCCTTGGTCGAAGGAGTGTATATGGGCTCTGCAAGCTGTTCTGATTCCTTAAGTCCCTCAGGAAGCTTTATCCCGCACACCAGTCCCGTCTTCTTATATGACTCCCATCCCGAGCCTGTGATATAGCCTCTTACGATACATTCGATGGGAAGCATCTCAAGCTTCTTTACCAGCATGGATCTGCCCTCAAATCTCTCATTCCTGAAGTATTCCGGCATGTCAGCCACATCGGTGGATATCATATGGTTCTTTACTATGTCACCGGTCATGTCAAACCAGAACTTTGACATCTGTGTCAGGATCTTTCCCTTACCCGTGATCTTGTTTTTCAGGATATGATCGAAAGCCGATATCCTGTCCGTAGCCACCAGTATCAGCTCATCTCCCGTATCATATATCTCTCTTACCTTACCCTCTTTGAACGGCTTATATTCCTGCATTGTCATATCTCCTTCCAACCTGTTGTCTTATATACCGAAGAGTGCCCCGAAGCCCAGCGTGCATAGCACTCCCACTATCACTCCTGCTAAAGCCACTCCTGCCATGACCGCGATAACGCTGGTCTTAAAATCCATATCCAGTATGCTGGCTGCCAGAGTCCCCGTCCATGCTCCCGTCCCGGGAAGAGGGATGCCGACAAAGAGCATCAGTGCAACAAAGAGTCCCCGTCCTGCCTTCGCCTGAAGCTTCTCGCCTCCCTTATGTCCTTTCTCCAGACAGAAGGTAAAGAAGCCTCCTATGACCGGCTTATCCTTGCCCCATTCCAGAACCTTCCTGGCAAAGAAAAAGATGATGGGAACAGGCAGCATGTTGCCTATGGCTATGACCACATAGGCAAGCAGGAGATTGAACTCGGGATAGAGCTGCTGTATGCCGTATGCTACGGGTATCGCTCCCCTTAATTCGATAAGGGGTACCATTGAAACAAAGAATATTAAAAGATATTGTTTGACCATTTATTCCCTCCGTTTGATCCCTTAAGTCCGGGTCAGCTTCTTCAGTGCTCCTATGAGGAAATTCATCTCATCATCAGTACCGACGGAGATCCTCATACGGTCATTGATCTTCGGTTTATCAAAATATCTCACGTATATGCCCATGGACCTTAAGCCCTCGAATATCTCCTTTGCGTTGCACCCTTTCGGAACCTTTGCAAATATGAAATTCGTACGGGAATCATTAAAGGTGAATCCCATCTCCCTTAAACGCTCTTTGGTCCATTCTCTTGTCTTTTTTATCTTCTCGATGGTCTGTCTGAAATACTCCGTATCCCTGATGGCCGCTGCCCCCGCTATAAGGGCCGGCATGTTCATGGTGTAGGAATTGACGGAGTACTTGACATCATTCAGATATTTTATGAGTCTTTCGTCGCCGAAGCAGTATCCTATCCTCATACCTGCAAGGGCTCTGGACTTGGACATGGTCCTTGTGACTATAAGGTTGGGATACCTGTCTATGAGGGGCAGGACGCTTTCCCCGCCAAAGTCGATATACGCCTCATCCACTATGACGACACTGTCCTTGTTATATTCGATTATCCCCTCGATAACCTCCCTGCTCTCCGCCACGCCCGTGGGAGCATTGGGATTGGCTATCACCACTCCGCCGTTGGGCTTTTTGAAGCCTGAAGGATCAAGGGTCAGATCCTCATTAAGCTCTATGGTCTCAAAGGGTATGCCGTACACCTTTGCCCATACATCATAAAAGGAATAAGTGATCTCGGGGAAGAGTATGGGTCTGTCTCCTGCAAAAAAAGTCAGAAAGCACATGGACAATACGTCATCCGAGCCTACTCCCGCAAAGACCTGCTCTCTCCTCAATCCGTAATGATCAGCAAGAGCATCCACAAGAGTATCACAGGCAGGCTCCGGATAGAGCCTGAGCCTTTCCCAGTCCGCTTCCCGTAAAGCCCTTATGACCTCCGGCGAAGGAGGATAGGGGCATTCGTTTGTATTAAGCTTTATTACCTTTTTCTTCGGCTGTTCCCCCGGTATATAGGGGTCGATCTTTCTGATGTTATCTTCAAATCCCATATCTTTACATTCTCATACCATGATCAAAACACCTGTGCTTACATCACCGTAAAGACTGTGTCATAAGGGCCTTTTACGCATTTTGATCTTTTGTCACTGTCCCATAAAGCGGTCAGCCAGTCTCTTAAATCCCGGCAGGGAATTCCTGCAGGTTTCATGGGAGACGCAATATGAAAGTCTGACGAATCCGCTGCAGGCAAAAGAAGATCCCGGAACAAGCAATATATGTTCCTCCTTTGCGGCATTTACAAATTCCTTCTCATCCTCTGCAGGTGACTTTATGAACATATAGAAGGCTCCGTCGGGACGGATGCACTCATAACCCATTTCCGTTAAGGCATCATACATCAGATCCCTGTTTTCGGCATAGAATCCGATATCCGTCTTCTCGTCAAGGCACTCTCCCACCACCTTCTGCATGAGAGAAGGAGCATTGACAAAGCCCAGTATCCTGTTGGCTATGACGCAGGCTTCAAAAACCTTCTCATGATCACTGACCTCATCCGGTATCACCAGATATCCTATCCTTTCACCGGGGAGTGACAGGGTCTTTGAGAAGGAATATCCAACTATGGTATTGCTGTAATACTTCGTGATATAGGGAACCTCTGCTCCCGAATATACCAGTTCTCTGTACGGTTCATCGGACAGGATGAATATATCGGTACCGTACTCCTTCTGTTTGTCCTCCAGTACCTTTGCTATACCTTTAATTGTTTCTTCAGTATAGATGACACCTGACGGATTGTTGGGGTTGTTGATGATAAGAGCCTTTGTCCGGGGTCCTACAGCCTCAAGGAGAGCCGTAAGATCCGGCTGGAAGGTGGATGTATCGGGAGGTATCTCCTTTAAGATGCCGCCGTGATTGGCTGCATAATTCCTGTATTCCAGAAAATAGGGGGCAAAGGTTAAGATCTCGTCCCCGGGATCCGTGATCGCCTTCAGGGCGCAGTTCAGTCCTCCTGCAGCTCCTACCGTCATGATGATGTTATCTGCGGTAAAGCCTGTCCCAAACCGACTGTTTAAGGATGCTGCGATCTTTGCCCTCACATCGGGGAAACCCGCATTGGGCATGTATCCGTGCAAAGCAACGGGATCCTCATGATCAAGGAGCTCTTTTATGACCTCCCCGACCTTTGCAGGCGCCGGCACGTTTGGATTCCCCAGAGAGAAATCATAAACATTCTCACTGCCGTACCTTGCGGCCATGACCCTGCCTTCCTCGAACATCTGCCTGATGACGGAATTGTTCGATACCAGGCTTTCCATCTTCTCAGCTATCATATGTCTTCACCTACTCCGTGGCGTTAAACCTCGTAAAGCCCTTCCAGTATTTCAATACAGCCTTGCCTACGAGTCCGTCCTTTGTAACATAGGTGTTCTGCCAATATCTGGAATCCACCGAGGAATTTCTGTTGTCACCCAGCATGAAATAACTGTCTTCGGGTACATCATAGGGTCCCCATTCACCCTCTGTGGTAACAGTCAGATAGGGCTCGTAGAGTTCCTCCCCGTTGATAAATACCTTGCCGTCATGTATCTCCACATGGTCCCCGGGCATGCCTATAAGTCTCTTGACATACAGGGTGCTGGGATCATCGGGATACTCGAATACCACTATGTCTCCCCTTCTGGGCTCGTGTCTCAGGTAATAAAGCCTCGATCCTATGATCCGGTCTCCCGCCATTATGGTAGTCTCCATGGACTGGGTGGGAACCGTGGCATTTACTATGATGAATGCATTGATGATAAAGGAGACCAGGACTGCTATCACTATGACTATGATCCAGTCGATGAATTCCTTCACCACCTCTTCCTTGGTCATCTTTTCCTTTTGGGCAGGGGCCTTGCCTCCTTCACTGCCTGAAGCATTACCTGCTTCAGCAGAAGCTGCACCCTCTTTGGCACCCTGGGCGGCAGCTCCGCCCTCGGCTGCTGCTTTGGCATCATCCGCGGCATTCCTGCCTTTATTCTTCTTTTCCAGTTTCTCCTGCTCCTTAAGCCTCTTCTTTTCTTCCTTAGCCAGTTTTTTCTCTTCTTTTGTCATTTTCGTCGCCTTTATTTCTTCCTCAGCCATTTGTGTCACCTCGTATCATATCAGATCCCGACGATATCAAGCAGTTCCTTAAATGCCATGATCCTGTGATCAGCTTCCTTGATATTGCCAAATCCGTAATCTGCCGCTATAAAGCCGACTCCGGCCTCCCTTGAAGCCGTCCTGTCTCCCTCGGTGTCTCCCACATAAAATGGATATACAAAACCGTTTCTCTTACATACCGATCTGATATTGTCAGCCTTGCCCATGCCGGTATCGCCGAAGCACTCCCTGTCGGATATCTCCTTCCCCGTGAGTCCGGTCTTATTCATGAAAAGCTCTATATATCCGGACTGACAATTGGAGACTATCGAAAGAGGTATCCGGGTGCTGAGCACCCTTATGGTCTCAAGGACTCCGGGATAGCATATATTGCATGGATCCTGCTCCAGAGCCTCCTGCTCATAAGTCACGCACTTATCCATCAGGATCTTTCTGTCCTTCTCGGGCATATCCGGCACCAGGGCGTATGCTATCTCATCCATGGTCTTGCCGAACAGCTGCTTCAGAGTATCCGGTATCACTGTCATATCCGAAAGCCCCATTTCCCTTACGGCTCTGGTCCATGCCACGGATACTATGGATGTGGAATCCCACAATGTCCCGTCCACGTCAAGTATCAGCGAATCCGGTCTTATGTCTTTATCTTTTGCAAACATGTTGTCTATTATAACTCATGAAGCCAAGAATTGACACCCCTTTTCCGTATGGGTTATATTTATCGGGATTGCGTCGTTATCAACTGATGGTTCGGTCACGGATAATGCTTTTTAATTCGATTGAATTTGCTGTATTTCTGCCCGTAGTGGCGATCATATATTTCATACTGCAGGATAGATGCACCCGGAATGTGATACCCAATGCCTGGCTTATTTTATCATCCTATTTTTTCTATATGTATGCGGATGTCCGTTACGGTCTGCTGCTGCTTGCGGTTACCCTTATAACCTATTTCTCCGGATATCTCATAAGTAATGTATTTCATGAGGCAGGAAGAAAAAAAGCGGTCCTTGTGCTGACGGTAGTGCTGCTCATAGGCTTGCTCTTCTTCTTTAAATACGCCAATCTCCTGTCCTCTCTTATTTCGAAGGATCATGCATTGTCAGTGATCCTGCCCGTGGGGATCTCATTCTACATATTCCAGTCCCTGACCTACGTATTCGAGATCTATAAGGGAAAGGTGCAGCCGGCATCCTTCATAAGCTTTGCCGCCTTTGCCTCCTTCTTCCCCGTACTCCTGTCGGGCCCCATAGAGAACTCCTCCCATCTTCTGCCTCAGTTTGAAGAGAAGCATACCTTTGATTATGAAAGGATAAGACACGGCCTTATCAGGATGACCTACGGATACTTCCTTAAACTGGTGCTGGCTGCAAGACTTGCCATAGTGGTGGACAGGATATATGACTACTACCTTGATGCCACCGGATATCAGCTGCTGCTTGCCACCTGTCTTTATTCCATACAGATATTCTGTGATTTTGCATCATATTCAACCATCGCCATAGGAGTGGCCGAGATACTGGGCTTCAAACTCACGGAGAACTTCACACAGCCCTTCTTCACCGACTCCTGCGCTTCCTTCTGGAGGCATTGGCACATAACCTTAAACAACTGGTTCAGGGATTATGTATATATCCCCCTTGGCGGCAACCGCAAGGGAACCTTCCGTAAATACCTTAACGTGTTCATCATATTTACCCTCTCCGGCATGTGGCACGGCGCGGATATAACCTATATCCTGTGGGGTATGTTAAGCGGTCTGTTCCAGATCATGGAGGCTCTGCTGTCACCTGTCAGGAAGAAGCTCCCAAGGCCCGTCAAGGTCTTTACCACCTTTATGCTGTTTTCGCTGTCCATGCTGCTCTTCAGATCGGCAGACATGGATCAGGCCATGACAGTCATAGGCAAGGTGTTCACGCAGTTTGACATATCCTCCGTCCTCACCACCTCACCCTTTGAGCTGGGACTTGGAGTGTTCAATCTGGTATATCTCCTTGCAGGGCTTTTGCTGCTCCTTATATACGATATCATCAACGAGAAGACCGGCGATGCCGCAGGAGTGATCCTGTCAAGGAAAACTCCCGTAAGATGGCTGGTTTATTATATTGCAGTGATAATGATCCTGGGATCCGTATCCATAGGCTCCCAGCAGTTTATATACTTTCAGTTCTGACGATACAGGATGAGTGATGGATAAACTTAAGCTGTTCAGAAATTTCATACTGATCTCCATACCGCTTTTCGTATTGTGTGTCCTGGCCTATGTACTGCCCTTTGCGTACATGTCCACGGAATACGTGATATGGTATGAGGAATACGCCAATTCCGACTCTCCGGCCATAGATGCCAAGACCGTGCTGGTGGGAGACTCCAGGGCGAAGTCCTCCATCCTTCCCGCTCTTTTGCATGAGGATACCTACAACATCGCCATAGGAGGAGCCACTCCCATGGAGATGTATTATGCCACCAGGAACTATATAGAAAAGAACGGTGCGCCACAGAACGCCATCGTGACCTTTGCCCCCTATCACTTCTGTGATATCGATAACTGGGATCAGGCTCTTTATTATAATTTCCTGAAACCCGGGGAGGTTTTCGAGATCTATACAAAGGCCCTTGAGCTTAAGGACCCCGTCATAACCAAAAAGGGAAGGATCGGTGAGATGGTATCCTACAGGCTGAGACTCCCCTCCAAATATCTGTCACAGATGTATGAAGGTAAATTCACGGGAAACCTCTCCTCCAATCAGGAAAGATTCGATCAGATAAGAGGCGACCTGGGATATTGCGAATTCGGAAATGCCGCCGGTGACGACGGCCTCACCCACGAATGCTATCACGAATACTTTGATTACATACCCATAGTGACTCTGTATTATGACAGACTCCTGAAGCTTCTCATAGATAATAACGTTAACGTGGTGGTAGTGCAGCCGCCCATAAATCAGGCCTCATCCGACGGCATGCATCAGGAATTCCTTGACGGCTTCACGGGATATATGGAGGATATAGCCGAGAAATATCCGCAGATAACGGTATTTCCAGAAATCCCCGTATATGATAATATCTACTTTGGCGATTCTATACATGTAAACAGGAAAGGAGCCGCCCTATTCACCGGCGATCTTAAGGATAAGCTGGAGGGCATAGGCTACTGGGATAAGAATAAATGAACGACCTTGGTACAAGATTCTATAATGCCTTTATAGCAAAAGAACGGTATATGCTGTATCTCGAGGGTCTCGGACTTACCATCAGCATATCCATCACGGCAGGCATAATAGGCATAATACTCGGTGTGATACTGGCTCTCATGAGGCTTTCGGAGCCTAAGAAGGGCCGGAAACGGACCATACTGTGCACCATTTCCACTGCATATTCAGACGTGATCAGGGGCACGCCCTCGGTGCTGCAGCTTTTGATCATGTGGTTTGTCATATTCAGTTCTTCCAAGAACGGCTTTCTGGTGGCTGCCCTGTCCTTCGGCATCAATTCCGGAGCTTATGTGTCGGAGATAATAAGAGCCGGCATCCTGGCAGTGGATAAGGGTCAGATGGAAGCAGGCCTTTCACTGGGACTTACAAAAGCCCAGACCATGAAGCAGATAATCCTGCCTCAGGCGGTGAAGAACGTCCTGCCTCCCATAGGCAACGAATTCATCACCCTCATCAAGGAAACAGCCATTGTGGGCTACGTGAGCCTGTCGGATCTTACGAGAGTGGCAAATCAGGTCTCAAGCCGCACCTATGACGCTTTCATGCCCCTCATCGGTGCCGCCATAGTTTACTTTGTTATCATCAAGATACTAACCCTCCTTCTGGGAAAACTTGAAAGGAATTTAAGGAAAAGTGATAACCGTTAAAGATCTTTATAAATCCTTTGATGACCTTAAGGTCCTGAATGGCATATCCACACAGATAGATGCCGGAGAAAAGATATCCATAATAGGTCCCTCAGGCTCAGGCAAAAGTACCTTCTTACGCTGCTTAAACCTGCTTGATGAGCCTGATTCCGGTGAGATCTGGTTTGAGGATCAGCTCATCACGGATCCCAAAACGGACGTGAATAAAGTACGGGAACAGATGGGCATGGTGTTCCAGAACTTCAATCTCTTTGCAAATAAGACCGTGCTTGAGAATATAACCCTGGCTCCGGTCCTTCTGAAGCTCAAGAGCAAAGAGGAAGCATATGAGAATGCGCTCAAGCTTTTAGGCAGGGTCGGCCTTGCATCTAAAGCCGATTCATATCCGTCCTCCCTTTCCGGAGGTCAGAAACAGAGGATAGCCATAGTAAGATCCCTTGCCATGAATCCCAAGGTAATGCTTTTCGATGAGCCCACTTCGGCCCTTGATCCGGAGATGGTAGGTGAGGTGCTTGACGTTATAAAGGAGCTGGCCCACGAGGGCATGACCATGGTCATAGTCACCCATGAGATGGGCTTTGCTAGGGAAGTCTCCACCAGAGTGCTCTTTATCGATGAGGGCATCATCATGGAGGAGAATAAACCCGAGGAGCTCTTCTCTTCCCCTAAGACCAAGCGTCTGCAGGACTTTCTGTCCAAAGTACTGTGAATAAAAAAGCCATGTGTAATAAAAGCCGCGCATGATAAAAGCCACGCAGCGATCTGCGTGGCTTTACTGTTGCTACCTTACTGTCACTATGCAGTGTGTTTTACTCGATGTACTGTGATACCAGCTCGTCGTAGGTTCCGTCTGCCTTGAGATCCTTCAGTGCCTGATTGATCTTGCCTGCAAGCTCCGTATCTCCCTTGGGCATCGCGATAGCGTACTGCTCTACCTCAAATCCGAACTGCTTGCCGTCCACAGCCTTTATCTGATCCTTGTAATTGGATGCAAAAACCTGGGCGGGATTACTGTCTATGATCACGGCATCAAGCCTTCCGTTCAGCATATCATTAACTGCATCAACTGCCTTGTTGTACTGTGAGCCGTTGGCTCCCTCTATCTCCTCAACGATGAAGTCACCGGTTGTACCCAGCTGGCAGCCGATACTCTTGCCCTCCAGATCCTCATATGTTGCTATATCGGAATCTGCAGGCAGAAGCACATACTGTACGGCATCAAAATAGGGATCGGAGAAATCAACGCTCTGCTTTCTCTCGTCTGTGATGGTCATGCCTGCAATGGCTACATCTGCCTTGGAGCCTATGGATGATACTATGGAAGCAAATTCCATGTTCTCGATCACAACCTCAACACCCAGCTTCTCACCGATCTTCTTGATCAAAGCCATGTCAAATCCGTCAGGCTGTCCGTCATCTCCTACATACTCAAAAGGCGGGAATTCCGCATTTGTTGCGACAGTGAGTGTTCCGTCATCAAGCGCCTTTGATGCCCCGCTGCCTGCTCCGCACCCTGTCATAAGAGCCATTGTCATGGCTGCACAGAGCAATAAGCTTATAAACTTCTTCATAATCTTTCCTCCTCTTATGTGATACATTAAGTGGTTTTTCCTTTATAACTGTTGCATGATACCACGAAGTTATCTAATGGGCAAGCATAAGGCCCAAAACATCCCTTATCTGCCCTTGAGCTCGAATTTCAAAAACTGCAGAGCACCGTCTCCTTTGTATTCAAAATACAGCGGATATACACCCTCTCCGATATCGCATTTGATGTCGTATCTGGTCCATATATTCTGAAAATCCACCCTGGCAGATCCTATGGCAGGTCCGTCATACGAAGTCCTCACTCTAACCTCTCCGGTGGTATAGCCTCTCACCCATACTGAGATCTGTGTCACTCCCTTTATATCGAAGTACTTATATCCGGCTGTGGCTCCGTTTACCATGTTTGTGATGTAGCTTGTCTTGCTTCCTTCTTCACCTTTCTCATCAGTAAAATCCTGGGTTATCCTGGGATATTCGGGTCCGAGGAAGGTTCCGGGAGCCCCGGTATATGCACAGTCCTCATGTGTAAATAGATTGCAGGCAATGTAGGCAGGGTATACCCCCTTGCCCCTTAAGTGGCCGACCTCCACGCCTTCCGAGGTGATCTCAACCTGCTCTATCCTGCCGTCCGGTTCTATCTCTATCCTTTCGATACAGCCCTGTCTGCTGAAATTTGTACCGTTGGTATGCCTGTGATAGAAGATGTGATCTCCCAGCTTCGTCCTGACTATGCCACCGTGATTGTTGGCTCCGTATGCCGCAGGCTTCACGGGAGGTTTATATGTCCCGATACCGATATCATTGTTGCTAACTATCACTCCCCTGTATTTAAAATGCTCCACGGGAGATTCGGATGTGGCATAGCACAGTTCGTGCTGTACCACTGATGAATATACAAGGTAATACAGGTTGTCTATCTTTCTTATGGAAGGAGCCTCAAAGTACTCATGATCCTCAAATACGGTACCCTTGGAATTGGTCTTTGAGGGCAATACAAACTGTGGTCCGTCAAGCACCGTCAGCATATCCCGTCCCAAAACCGTAACCATGGCCCCGTGTCTGTCCTTATTATCCGGCATGCAGAAGCCGCCGTACAGGTAAGTCACATTGCCTTCGGTTATGACAGCCGGGTCGAACTGTGCCTCATCCGTTTCACCTTCTCCAAGTCTAACTCCGTCGGAATAATGTACATATCCGTAGAATTCGTATTTGCCTGCGGGAGTGTCGCACACGGCCACGGAAACCACGGAAACCTTGTCCAATACATAGTACAGGTAATATCTCCCGTCGCTTCCCTTTGTCACATCCGGAGCATAGAGGCACATCCTGCCGTCCTTATTCTCCGGATCCTGCGTCTTCTCATAGATCACGCCCTCATATTTCCATGAGGTGAGATCATCCTCAGGTGCGGAGTAGCACACATAATCAAGAAGACAGTATGCATTACCTCCGAATCTGTCGTGGGAGCCGTATACATAGACTCTCCCGTCAAAAAGATGCGGTTCTCCGTCAGGTATGTATTCACTAAATGGCAGATATGGATTCATATGGGTTTGATCTCCTTTATCTCATCAAGCCACAGACTTCCCGAAGCGTCTGATGGCATCCTTAAGTCTCCTCTTGGTGATACGGCTACGGTTCCAACCTTGGGCCCGTCCGGCAGACATGATCTCTTGAACTGCTGGGAGAAGAACCTCCTGTAAAAGACACCAAGCCATTTCACTATCTCTTCCGCGTCATAGGTATCCCCGAATGCCAGTCTGGCCAGCCTGTATATCTTCTTTGGCGAAAAGCCGAATCGCAGCATGTAGTAAAGGAAGAAGTCATGGAGTTCATAGGGTCCCACGATATCCTCGGTCCTCTGGGAGATCTTACCGTCCTTGGGCGGCAGAAGCTCCGGTGATACGGGTGTTTTCAATATGTCATACAGGATATCAGAAAGCTCCTTCCTGCCATCGGAAGCCGCCTCATCCGCATAGAAGGACACCAGATGCCTTACCAGAGTCTTTGGCACACCTGCATTCACACCATACATGGACATATGATCTCCGTTATAGGTGGCCCATCCCAGCGCCAGCTCTGACATGTCTCCCGTACCCACTACCAGAGCGTTTTTCATATTTGCCATATCCATCAGGATCTGAGTCCTTTCTCTGGCCTGGGCATTCTCATAGGTCACGTCATGGACATTGATATCCGCCCCGATATCCTCCATATGCTGAGTCACTGATTGTTTTATGTCAACCTCTTTTAGGTCGCATCCCAGAGCCTTTGCAAGACCTACCGCATTATCATAAGTCCTGTCCGTGGTGCCGAATCCGGGCATGGTCACGGCATGTATCCCTGCTCTGTCCAGACCGTTCATGTCAAAGGCCTTTACCGTAACCAGCAGTGCAAGGGTGGAATCAAGACCTCCCGACAGTCCTATGACTGTATCCTTAAGACCCGTATGTATAAGCCTCTTGGAAAGTCCCAATGCCTGGATGCTTGATATCTCGCTGCACCTTGATCTCCTCTCCTTATCATCGGAGGGTACGAAGGGCATGGGAGCTATGTATCTTTCGATCGCCACATCAGCATCGTTTATCAGGAAAGGTACTCTGACATAATCATCATATACATTGCTGGTGAAGGTATTTCTCCTCCTTCGATCAGCCATGAGCCTGCCAAGGTCCACATCCGCCGTTATAGTCCCGTGAGAGAAAAGTTCTGATTCCTTCAGTATCACACCGTTCTCCGCTATGATGTCGTGGCCGGAGAACACCAGATCCTGAGTGGATTCCGAGGGTCCTGCCGAGGCATAGACATATGCACTGACAAGATTTGCCGAAGCCTGGGATATCAGGGATCTCCTGTATGAAGCCTTGCCTATGAGCTCGTCGGAAGCAGACAGATTGACTATGACATTGGCTCCTGCCATGGAGTGAACTATGGAAGGTGGCCCGGGAACCCAGGCATCCTCACAGATCTCGCAGGCTACAGCAAGATCCGGAAGCGTCCCTCCGTTCTCGAATATGATATGAGTACCAAAGGGGATCTCCATACCGTCAAGATCTGCTGACAGTACGGAGGCATTACCGGGTGTGAAATGCCTCCCCTCGTAGAATTCGGAATAATCCGGGATATAGGTCTTGGGGATCATGCCGATGCATAAGCCTCTGTGAAGGACCGCTGCCACATTATACAGCTTTCCCCGGAATTCATAAGGTGTGCCTACAAAGACAAGAGGATCAAGATCTGCAGTATATTCGGCAAGTCTTTTTATCTCCTCGCGGCACTCGCTTATCAGATCGCGCTGCAGGAACAGATCCTGGCAGGTATAACCCGATAACGTGAGCTCGGGGAAGACTATGATCCTTGCGCCCTTAACATATGCCTCGTCTATTCCCTCCCTCACCTTTTCTGCATTGTAATGAGGGTCTGCCACCCGTATCTTTGGTGTAACGGCGGCTGCTCTTATAAATCCGTCCTTCATCATTCTCCGTCCTTTATATGATCTGATAATATCTGCTATGAAGCTTCGTTGCACAGCTTCTTGAGTTCCTCTACGGATACCGTGTATTTCCTGTTGCAGAAGCTGCAAACCATCTCTATATCCCTGCCCTCATCTATCATGCTCATAAGCTCCGATCTGCCCGTTGCTATGAGAGCCCTCTCTATCCTCTCCGGGGAGCAGTCGCATCTGAAGGATGTCTCCGTCTCCTCAAGCACTGTCATATCAAGTCCCGAAAGCAGCAGAGCAAGTATATCCCGCGGACTCTTACCCTCATCAAGAAGTGAAGTAACGGAGGGGAGCTTCTTAAGATTCTCCTCCAGTATGTCTATGCTCTCGTCCTTAACATCAGGCATCAGCTGGATGATGAAGCCTCCTGCAGAGCTCACTGTATTGTCTTTATTCATCAAAACTCCCAGTCCCACGGTTGAGGGAGTCTGTTCGCTCTGAGCAAAATAATAGGTCAGATCCTCTGCTATCTCCCCGGTGACCAGATCAACCTCCCCGATGTAGGGTTCCTTCATCCCCAGATCCTTTATGACTCTTAGGGTCCCGCGTCCTATGGCACCGCCGACGTCAAGCTTATGATCCGATGCCCTCGGAGGCAGCAGCACCAGCGGCTCATCGGGATATCCCTTTACATGGCCTTTGGAATCCGCAGTAACGGTAAGACCGCCCATGGCTCCGTTGCCCTTTATCTGAAGGGTCAGGACATCATCGTCGCCCTTCATCATGATCCCCATCATGGCTCCTGCAGTAAGCAGCCTGCCAAGGGCCGCAGTGACTACGGGAGAAGTATTGTGGGCGATCCTGGCCTCCTCCGTCAGATCCCTTGTGGTGGCAGCAAAAGCCCTTATATGCTCATTATCTGCAGATGCTCTTATTATATGATCCATTATTGCTCCTTATATGTCGGCAGAGATCTTCTTTACCGTCTCGTCAGGGAGTTTTGTTATGTAAACTATCCTCTCCGACTTCCTGCCCGGCTTTTTCTTGGTATAATCAGCATACATCCCGATAAGCTCAAGCCCTGATTTTCTGATCATTCGTTTTATGTCAACTATGCTGTAGGCCTTCTCCACATGAACCTCGGATGATCTTACGTATCTGCCGTCATCCTCTCCGGTAAAAAGGGTAAGGTCGTATACATTGATCCTTTTCTTTTTATCATATGAGTTGGCCCATATATAGGCAGCCTCTTCCGACGCATCACCGAATACCATATCTCCCAGCCGTTCATAATATGCAACGGTATGCATGTCAAATATGAACAAGCCTCCGGGATCCAGGTAATTGTTCACAAGGTCAAAGATCTTTTTCAGATCCTTTTTATCGGTTATATAATTCAGGGTATCACAGGTGGAGATAAAAGCTCTCATGGTCCCGTAGAGTTCAAATTCAGTAAGGTCCTGATCAAGATAGAGTATGTCCCGATCCCCCTTTTTCTCTGCAGCCACCTGCAGCATGGAGGATGAATTATCTATGCCCGTCATGTCATATCCCGCATCGCTTAAGAGGTTTGTCATGATGCCGCTGCCGCAGCCAAGATCGCATACAAGCCCTTCACTGATGCCGTTTTCCAGAAGCCGCTCCTTTATGAAACAAGCCCAGTCTTCATAGGGTATATCCTTCATGAAGATATCGTATACCCCAGCGAATACGGTATATTCTCTGTTTTCCGGTAACTCTTTTCTATGCCTCATATGCTCACACAAACAGATTGAGTTTCTTTTTATATATGGAAACCCTTATCTCATCGTCATTGTAGGGCGCGTCTCCGTCGGTATGTATATGCCTGACACTGTCGGTACGTATGATGGCTTCCGGTGCACTGAAAACATCTATCCTCCTGAACATGATATGCTTCCCGAATAAAGCAAAAGGGAACATGAACATGAAACCCAGAGGCCCCACACCGCTTGCAACGCAGAAATCAAGCTTACTGTCCGTATCCTCGGCGTTGGGAGCAAACATGAAGCCGCCGCCCTCATATCTGTGGTTCATGGCCACCGCAAAAAGACACTTGGGATATACCCTCTTCTTACCGTCAGCCGTTTCTATCTCACAGTAAAATTTCTTATTCCGAAGGATCAGTCTTATGGCGGTAAGGATATAAACCAGCTTGCCGCATCCGATCCTGTTCAGAAATCCCTTCATCCTTGATCTGTCCACATAGTAACAGGTGTCCGCATCGAATCCTATGCCGGAGCTTATATTAAAGAGTCTGTCCTCATCATTCATATGGGCCAGGCCTATATCCATGCGTCTTGTCACTTTTCTCTTGGCTATCCTCTTTACAAGCTCTTCCATATCGCCGGGAAGGTTCATATCCCTTGCAAGATCGTTGCCGCTGCCTGCAGGTATGAAGCCGAGCCTGGTCCTTTCAAAATCCCTGATGCCGTTTACCGCTCCGTTCATGGAGCCGTCTCCTCCGACTATGACGATGTCCGCAAATCTGTCATCGGATAAGCCGTTTAGGTCCTGATCAGCCCCCTCAGCCTTATCCTGTATCCCGGCGGATGTAAGCTTTGCAACTATGTCCTCGACTCTTTTGCCCTTGCCGGAATAATAGACATGATAAGAGACCCCTGTGTGATCAAACAGCGGTCTTATCTTTTCAAATATCTGTCTTCCTCTTCCTGCACCTGTCTCGGGATTTACGATTATGTTCAGCATGGATTGATTATAACACAAAGGTCAGACTATAACACAAAGTAATGAGGCGGCCCACTCTTCTTCAAGTGCACCGCCTCACAAAGATGACTCATCTGAAAATTCCTGTCCCATTGGACCTTACCTCTTTCTGCTTCCTCTCTGCTCTCTACTCGTCTATGGCTCTTCGTCCTCACTCATCGGGTAGGACCTCTTATATGTGATTTATGCCATCATCCTGCATCAAGTCCGCATTTTAATAAATCTTGTTCTGTCGCTTTTCTCAAACCCGTCTGATTGACTTCTATATTTGAACCCGGTCTCTTCTGTCTTCACGAACCTGCTTCGACTTCCCGCCTGCGATCTCCCCTCACGGAAACCTTCGCCTCCGATCCGTCCTTGCAAACATTCGCTTTTGATTGTGTCTTGATTGTTCACCTTACGACCCCGACCGGATTATTGAGATCTTAAGGCTACATTCCTATGCTGGTGGTTTGTCCTCCTTTCAGATGATATTGAGGTTCATTTCAATGTGCATTGGACTATACCTCGCAATCTTGAAATTTGTTTTCCTTTCCCTCTTGGAATGATTAAACTATATCACAGGGTCTATAAGTTGTCAATACAATTTTATAATTATTTTCAAGTTGTCTGACAATTAGTACAATCTGCCTCCCGTCCCCCATATACCTGGGTCCCCGGCGGGGGCGATCATGTAAATCATATATCGCTTCTCCCGGTGGGGCGATCATGAGAGCCGTATTTCGTCACTCCCAACGGATACGATCATGAAAACAGATAAAAAACAGTCGAATACGTCAATTAACTGTTTAAATATCACTCTGTATAGGATAAAATTGGAGCCAGGCATATCTATTAATCTATGCGTAAAGGAGGATACCACATGTTAAAAAAGCAGAGCATTCTTGTTAAGCTTGCAGTACTTACGCTCCCGCTGGTCATTCTGGCCATCGCACTCGGGATCTATGCAGGCGTCAGCGAGATGTCCACACTGAACGAAGCGAAACAGGTTTATTTTGATGAACTGAACGGCATGATAGATACAGTCATTTCCACGGACCGGGATCTCTATCAGGCTCAGCTCGGATCCGACAGAGCTCATCTGATGGAATTGCAGGGTAATACCGATGCGGTAGCAGAGGGTCTCGATGATTATGATTCAAACAAGGATCAGGTATATGAAGGTCTTGATTCACTTGGAGCCGAGCTCGCTAAGGATCCCTATCTCAATAATGAATACAGGGCCAAAGAGCAGACCGATTCCTGCGCAAACCTTCTGGCTGCCGCCAAGGAAGATATAAAGGAATGGGAAGCTTCCTATAATCCTCATGATAAGTCAGGTAATTATGACGATCAGTATCCTGCTTTTCTTGCCGGCAGAGAGATCATCGGCAGTTTCCAGGATATCATAGAGGAATATGCGGAATACAAGAACGCAGAGATGATCAAAGAGATCAGAGGAAAGATTATCGCACTGGCAGTTGTACTGGTGATAGTGATAGTCCTCATAATAATCTTAGGCCTGGCAGTGTTAAGATATATAACCGGCAGCACCAAACTCATATCCGAATCCCTGTCAAGTCTTTCAAACGGTACATTTGTTAAGATCGACAAGTATCTTGATTATGACGATGAGATCGGAGGCATGATCAAGGATACAAACAGTGTCATCGATACACTGCAGGGTATCATAAGCAATGTAAAGAACACGACAGTCACCCTGGGCAACTCGTCCAACAACCTTGCTGATACTGCAGGTCAGATAAGCCAGACAGCGGATGATGTATCCAATGCCATCCAGGAGATAGCAAAGGGTGCTACCGAGCAGGCAGACAACATCCAGCAGGCAACCGAGAGTGTCGGTGATATCGATGTGGCAGTATCCAGTGTCACAGAGAATACAAACATGCTTTCAGGCACTGCCGATGAGATGAATGCATCGAGCCAGACCTCAGCCGGAGAGCTCGATAAGCTTATGAAGAGTTCCGAAGAGATGAACAGGAACATCGATGAGATCACCGAAGCCATCAACGCCACCAGCATGGCTGTAAATACGGTTAATGAAAAGGTTGATATGATCACCAATATCGCCTCCCAGACGAATCTCCTTGCTCTCAACGCTTCCATAGAGGCAGCAAGAGCGGGTGATGCAGGAAGAGGCTTCGCGGTAGTTGCTACCGAGATAGGCAGTCTTGCCACTGATTCCAATACTACCGCAGAGGAGATACGTAAGGAGATGGCAAGACTTCTCGCTCAGTCGGAGCAGGCTACCACCAAGGCCGATCAGGTAAGGAAGGTTGCTCTGGAACAGCAGGAAGTCTTACAGGCTACCGTCGATTCCATACAGGACCTTATCGCCAACATACAGACCACTGTCAATGGCGTAGGTTCCATCTCCAGCAACGCAGACACCTGTACATCTGCCAAGGATGTGGTGGTTGATGCCATGGGTTCGCTCTCAGCCATATCCGAGCAGAATGCCGCAGCATCCCAGCAGACCTCCGCTTCCATGCAGGAGCTTAATGCAACGGTCAATGTCCTTGCAGAGTCCGCTGACAGACTTAACGAGCTTGCTCAGCAGCTCACTCAGGACATGTCCTTCTTCAAATAATCAAATATCTGCATAAGGGATATCAAAAGGAGCTTACGCCTCATGTGCGGAAGCTCCTTTTTTGCATCTGCTCATTCCTGCCGCGTTCTTGCCGGAAACTGTTGTCGTGACGCTTCAGCCCGGCAAACCGGAACCTGTCCGATCTCTTTATTCTTTGTTTTGTACCTAAACTGATTCACTTGA
>CAMOIV010000012.1 GCA_946616305.1 uncultured Lachnospiraceae bacterium
CTATATACACGATGATAATTAAGTTTACTGTATTGTCGTAATGTACGTGGCAAGGTGGGAAAATACCTGCTTCCCGCCTTGCCGGCAAACATTATCTACCAGAAGCCACAAGTCAAACCGGGTTTCGCAAGATAACATCAGGGCCGGAGGGTTCCGGCGAGCAGTGCTTGGCGTTGAGAAACGTCCACGCTTGTGCTATAGTTAGCGCTGGAGATATAAAAGCGGAATCGGACATACCGTTCAGATAAGGATGATTACCAGATTATGGATGATAACAACAGGAATGAAGAATTCTGTTCAATGTGCAGAAGAGGAAACAGCATAGCCGGAGAAATGTTCCACCTTCCCGGCGGTATCAATATGTGCACGGATTGTATGAAAAGATCTCTTGATCAGATGAACGATCTTGGAATGGGTGACCTTGTGGGCGGTATGCAGGGTATGCCTTTTCAGAGTCCGGAGAGGATGAAAAAGGCGGCAGCGGGGATCAAGGAGCGGGAGGCCGGGACCGTGGAGGAGACGCCTGTGGATCCTTCAACCAAGGAGGATGGAGAAGGCGAGGATACCAAGACTGATGAGGAATCCGCTAATCCCCATGCAGGTCTTTTCGGACTTCCCAATATACAGTTTCTGAACTGGAGCGACCTGGGACTTAACAGCAGGCCGAAACAGAAGAAATCCGATCCCGAGGAGCTTAAAAAGCAATTTGAACTAAGCAATATCCCCAAGCCGCATAAGCTCAAGGAAATGCTGGATGAGTACGTTATAGGACAGGATGAGGCCAAGAAGGTCATATCCGTTGCCGTATATAATCACTATAAAAGAGTCCATGCGGATCTTACCGATACCAATGATACCGAGATAGGTAAATCAAATATCCTGATGATAGGACCTACGGGATGCGGTAAGACATATCTGGTGCAGACTCTTGCAAGGCTTTTAAATGTACCTCTGGCCATAGCGGATGCAACCTCCCTTACGGAGGCCGGCTATATCGGAGATGACATAGAGTCGGTGGTATCAAAGCTTCTGGCTGCCTCGGACAATGATGTGGACAAGGCAGAGTGCGGCATCATATTCATAGACGAGATAGACAAGCTTGCCAGGAAAAAGAATGCCACCACAAGGGATGTTTCGGGAGAGAGCGTACAGCAGGGCATGCTGAAGCTCCTTGAGGGAGCCGAGATAGAGGTTCCCGTGGGTGCCGGATCCAAGAATGCCATGGTTCCCATGACCAAGGTGAACACCAGGAACATACTCTTCATATGCGGCGGTGCCTTCCCTGATCTGGATGATGTGATAAAGCAGAGGCTTCGTAAGGAGACCTCCATAGGCTTCAATGCCGAGCTTAAGGATAAGTGGGACAGAGAGAAGAGCATACTGTCCAAGGTTACTGTGGAGGACATCAAGAAATTCGGCATGATCCCGGAATTTGTGGGAAGACTGCCCATTATCTGCACACTGGAAGGCCTTGATGAGGAGGCTTTGGTAAGGATACTTAAGGAGCCCAAAAATGCCATCATCCGCCAGTACAAATCTCTGCTGCAGATGGATGAGGTCAATCTGGTGTTTGAGGATGATGCATTACGTGAGATCGCAAGACTCGCTCTTGAGAAGGAGTCCGGGGCCAGGGGCCTTCGGGCTGTCATAGAAAAATTCATGCTGGATATCATGTATGAGGTTCCAAAGGATGACAACATAGGTGAGGTTGTCATCACAAAGGATTATATAGAGGGCAAGGGAAGCCCCAAGATCAGTATGAGAGAGTTCGTTGTCCCGGGTATAGACGGTGCCCGGACCTATATCATAAGATGAATAATACCGGAGCATTCATTCTGGCAGGTGCCGTGGCTGTAACGGATTGTGCCATCAAAAGCTGTATCACGGATGTGCCGGTGAAAAACTACGGCTTTGCCGGTAATAAAATGGATGGATTTCCAAAGGCAGTATGCGGGGTAAGTACCGTGCTGACCTTTGTCATGTGCGGAGCTCTCGCCCTTTCACCTAAGCGTTTCAAACTTCCTTTAGCTCTGATCTTAGGAGGAGCGGTGTCCAATACACTGGACCGTGTCGTCAGGGGATATGTAGTGGATTACATCCCCATGGGCAGGGGAGTCTACGGTAATCTGTCCGATCTGTCCATCTTTACCGGGACAGCGGTGGGTATGGTAAAATATATCCTTGAAGACGAAGAGGAAAAACCCTCTGCCACGGGACCTGACATGGTCTGAGTGATATCTGGAAGGCTTTTATAGATGACTTTTACTTCTGTTGCATATGCCATATTTCTTCCCATAATCTTTATCCTGTATTGGGCGGTGCCTAAAACAAAGCGCTGTTTTATACTGCTTGGAGCCAATGTTTTCTTCTATATGTTCGGCGGACCGGCATATATCATACTCATGCTCTCCATCGCCTTCGTGACTTACCATGCTGCTGTAAAGATCAGCCTTCATGAAGAGGAGAAGGTGAGAAAGCGGTATCTTGCCGGGGCCTGCATTGTTGTACTGTTTCTTCTGGGCTTTTTCAAATATGCGGATTTCGCGGCAGGGACTGTCATATCCCTGCTTGGACTGTTTTCTCTGCCCATGGCGGAGACTACCTTAAAGATAGCCCTTCCTCTGGGTATTTCCTTCTACAGCTTTGCGGCTATAGGATATGTTGTGGATGTATACAGGAATAAGATCAGTCCGGAGAAGGATTTCATCAGATATTTTGATTTTGTATCCTTTTTTCCGACGGTACTGTCGGGCCCGATAAACAGGGCAGAGGATATCCTGCCTCTTGTAAAAGAACCTTCGGATTTTGACTATGACCTGGCGGTAAGGGGACTCAGGCAGATGCTCTGGGGCTTTTTTAAAAAGCTTATCATCGCGGATACCCTTGCTCTTTATTCCGACATCGTCTTTGACAATGCCACAAGCTTTTTCGGGCTTACTCTCATAACAGCCACTGTTTTTTATACCTTCCAGATATATTGTGATTTCTCGGGGTATTCGGATATCGCCACCGGTACTGCGGCATTGCTTGGTATAAAGGTCAGGGACAATTTCAAAAGTCCCTATTACTCGAGATCCGTTAAGGAATTCTGGTCAAGATGGCATATCTCCCTGTCCACCTGGTTCAGGGATTATGTATATATTCCTCTTGGAGGCAGCAGGGTAAAGGAAGGCAGACATTATGTAAATCTAATGATCACCATGCTGCTTTCCGGATTGTGGCACGGTGCAGACTGGTCCTTCGTGATATGGGGAGGACTCCATGGCATATATCAGGTAGCTGAGGACTTCTGCCATAAGCATCTGGCACCGAAGAGCATTAGGGGGATGAAGGAAAAGGATATAAAAAGGAGCACCCTGTGGAACATAGGACACGGGATCCTTACCTTTGGGCTGGTATCCTTTGCCTGGAGCTTTTTCAGAGCGAACAATACAAAGGATGCCATATACATTGCGACCCATATGCCAAGAGGATTGGGACACATAGCCGGATCCTGGGTCATGATGCTGAACAATATGACGCTTGACGGATTCAAGCTGGCATGGGTACTTATTCTCATCGCGGTACTTATGGCGGTGGATTTTGCAGGACGGAAGCAGGATATATACCATCTGTTCGGGAAACTGCCCATGGCTGTCAGATGGATCATATATGTGGGACTTACCACCTTTATCATTGTCATGACCATTAACGGCGGGCAGACACAGCAGTTTATTTATTTCCAGTTTTAGCACATGGAAGGGATGGGAATGCTGAAGAGATTCATTGTAAAGTGCATAGTATTTGCGGCGATACTGGGGGTGATCTTCGTCCCCTTTGCTACCGTTGCGGATCCTTACAATGTCTTTCATTACAGACATCCCGTAGATAACGGAGTGGAAGCCAACAAGAACTTCATCAAGATGAAGAATGTTCTGGCCAACCCCGATAAATATGACTCCTTCCTTTTCGGATCCTCCAGAGTGGGCTTCATCGATGTTTACGAGATGAATGACGGGACCTACTACGATATGATGTATTCCGAGGGGCTTCCGGCAGAGCATCTTAATAACCTGAAGGTCATGATAGACCATGGGATCATACCGAAAAACGTGACCCTGGGGGTGGACGACATATCTTATTTTGTGGATCCTGCCCTGCATAATGATCAGTTATACAGGCTGCCCTATCCCTTTGAAGGATCCTTATCCGATAAGGCGGGGTTCTACCTGAGGTATTTTGACCTTATCACCCTGTCCCAGTCACTGCACGTATTGCTTAACCATGAGATCCACGATCCCGATTATTACGAAAGACTTTTGGAGACCGGCACGGAGAATCTGAATATCAAGACCGGCTTCGACTATGATAATGCCAAAGCGTGGTGGTCCGATTATTACTATCCCAGGGAGCAGTCCCTTGAAGACATAAGGCAGATAGTGGAGCTTTGCCGTGAGTATGATATCAATCTGAGGGTTTTCACCAATCCTTTGAATGCCATCACCTATACAGAGGATATCGATAACGGATATCTTGTCTTTTTGGAGGAACTGGCTAAGATCACCCCCTATTGGAATTTTTCGGGCTACAGTGATGTGACCCTTAATTATGAAAACTATTATGAGACCTCTCACTACTGCCCGACAGTGGGGAGGATGATCACGGATACCATATACGGCCAGAAGACTGATGAGAGGCTTCTTGGTCAGGGCTTCGGGGTATATGTCACAGAGGATAACGTGGGCGATCTTATAAAGACATTAAAGGATCAGGCCATTAATTACGACCTGCCTGTGAATACATACAGCAGGACCATAAACAGAGTGAATTCGGAAGAAGAGGAATGATAAAGGAGGCAGAATGAAGAATTACACCAAAGAAGACATCATGAGATTTGTGGATGAGGAGGATGTGGAATTCATCCGTCTCCAGTTTACCGATATGTTCGGTACCATGAAGAACATGGCTGTCACCAAAAGCCAGCTTGCAAAGGCAATGGACAATCAGTGTCTTTTTGACGGATCCCTTATAGAGGGCTTTTCCAGGATAGAAGAATCCGATATGTATCTGCATCCCGATCTGTCAAGCTTCGTAACCTTCCCATGGAGACCCCAGACGGGAAAGGTGGCAAGATTTATCTGTGACATATACAGATCCGACGGTACCAGGTTTGAGGGGGATCCCAGATATGTGCTGACAAGGGTCTTAAAGGAAGCAGAGGATATGGGCTATTCCATAGAGGTGGGACCGGAGTGTGAATTCTTCCTCTTCAACACCGATGAGATGGGCAGACCTACCACACAGACAAGCGAGAGAGCAGGATATTTTGACCTGGCTCCTCTCGATACCGGAGAGAATGCCAGAAGAGACATAGTATTGAATCTCGAGGAGATGGGCTTTGAGATCCTTTCCTCCGAGCATGAGAAGTCACCTGCACAGCATGAGATAGATTTCATGTTTGATGAGGCATTGAAGATAGCGGATAATATCCAGACCTTTAAGTTTGCGGTGAAGACGGTGGCAAAAAAACACGGTCTGCACGCAACCTTCATGCCGAAGCCAAGGAGCGACCTGTTCGGCTCCGGTATGCATCTTAACTTTTCACTGGTGAAGGACGGAAGAAATATCTTTTATTCCAAGGACAGTGCCGACGGACTTTCGGATGAGGCGAGATATTTCATCGGAGGACTGATGGAGCATGTCAATGCGCTTACCGCTGTGACCAATCCCACGGTCAATTCCTACAAGAGGCTTGTGCCGGGACCTCAACCTGCTCCCGTATATACAGCCTGGAGCTTTACCAACAGGACTGCCCTTATCAGGGTACCCTCCGATATGAAGGAGCATACCAGGATAGATTTCAGGAGTCCCGACTCCTCGGCCAATCCTTATCTGGCTCTTGCCTGCTGCATAAAGGCAGGTCTTGAGGGGATAAAGGGTAAGGTAAACCCTCCCAGACCGGTGGAAGGGAATATATACGAAATGTCCTCGGATGAGAGGAAGAAAATGGGTATCAGGCTTCTTCCCGGAAATCTGGGAGAGGCTGTCACGGCACTGGAGGAGGATACGGTGATAAAAAGGGTGCTGGGGGATCATATATCCGGGAGATTTATAAAAGCAAAGAGGGCGGAGTTTGCCGGCTATCTTGCTAATGTATCTCAGTGGGAGATCGACGAGTATCTTTATAAGATCTGATAATGATCGGGATCGTTGTTTTATTTTCCCAGATGGATAATGCCAAGATGATAAAAGGCCTGCTCGTCAGATCAGGCTTTGATGTGGTGGCCACCTGTACCACGGGGGCTTCTGCCATGACGGCTGTAGATGACCTCAGTGAAGGCATCATCGTCTGCGGTTACAAATTTCCGGACATGATGTATAATGAGCTGAGGAGCGACCTTCCGCCTGATTTTGAGATGATGCTGGTGGCATCCAGAGGCAATCTTCAGGAGGCTATGGGAGAAGGTGTGGTCTGCGTTGAGATGCCTTTGAAGGCCGCGGACCTTGTAGATACTCTGTCCATGATGGTGGATGCTGCCGAGCGCAAAAAGAAAAAGCGCAGGATGCAGCCAAGAGTCAGGAGCGAGGCCGACAAAGCCGTTATAGGCGAGGCCAAGGGCATCCTTATGGAGAGAAACAATATGAGCGAGGAGGAAGCCCACAGATATCTGCAGAAGATGAGCATGGACACGGGGACGGGACTGGTGGATTCGGCATATATGGTATTAAATGTCTACGGTACGTCATAGAGGTTTTTTCAAGGAGGAAGAGTCGTGATCAGATTTACCAAGATGCATGGATGCGGTAATGATTATATATACATAGATACTTCAAAGGAGACAGTGCCTCCTGATAAAAGGGCGGAGCTTTCGGTCAGGCTCTCCGACAGGCATAAGGGCGTAGGCTCGGATGGCATCATATATATCAATCCCACGGACAAGGCAGATTTCGAGATGGAAATGTATAATGCGGACGGTTCAAGGTCTGCCATGTGCGGCAACGGTATCCGGTGTGTGGCAAAATACGTATACGACCATAAGCTGACCCGCAAGGATACCCTTGATATACTCACCTTAGCCGGGGTAAAGAGGATCGAGCTCACCATACTTGATGATAAGGCGGTATCTGCAAAGGTTGACATGGGGATACCTGTCCTTGATATGGGACGCATCCCGGCAGCCATACCCTCCCACGGGGCGGAGGACAGGATAATCGGACAGAAGGCGGAGATAATGGGTAAGGAGTATGAGGTCACACTTGTCTCCATGGGTAATCCTCACTGCATCGTATTCCTTAAGGAGAGAGTATGGGATCTTGATCTTGAAAAGATCGGCCCGGGATTTGAGAATTCTCCCTTATTCCCTGAGCGGATAAATACGGAGTTCGTCAACGTCATTGACCGTGCTCATATGGATATGAGAGTATGGGAAAGAGGCTCGGGAGAGACCATGGCCTGCGGCACCGGGGCCAGCGCGGTATGCGTGGCTGCAGTGCTTGGGGGATTTTGCGACAGAGAAGTTGACATAAAATTATTGGGAGGGGACCTTAAGATCCAATGGGCTCCCGAAGGCAGTGTTTACATGACGGGACCTGCCGAAGAGGTTTACGAGGGAGTAGTTAACATAAGTTATTAAGGTGTATATATGTTAAAGGCAAATCAAAACTATCTGAAGTTACAGGGTTCATATCTTTTTTCGACCATTGCAAAGAAGGTGGCCGCATATAAAGAAGCAAATCCGGACAAACAGGTGATATCCCTGGGTATCGGTGACGTGACAAGACCTCTTACGGGAACCATACTCAAGGCTATACACGATGCCGCCGATGAGATGGGGAAGGCGGAGACATTCAGGGGGTATGCCCCGGATCTGGGATATGCCTTCTTAAGAGAAGCCATAGCGGAAAAGGAATACAGGAGCCGGGGTATTGAGATACATGAGGATGAGATCTTCGTATCCGACGGAGCAAAGAGTGATTCCGGAAATATCCAGGAGATCTTTTCCGGGGAATGCCGCATAGCTGTATGCGATCCCGTGTATCCCGTATATGTGGACTCCAATGTCATGGCCGGCAGGACGGGGGTCTATGATGCAGCAAGCGAGCGGTGGAGTAATGTGATATATATGCCCTGCACTGCCGGGAACGGTTTTATTCCCGAGCTTCCGGATGAGGTTCCGGACATCATATATATCTGCTCTCCCAATAATCCTACAGGTACTGCCATGAGCAGACAGGACCTTGCAAGGTGGGTTGATTACGCAAACGAACACGGTTCGGTGATAATATTCGATGCGGCTTATGAAGCATACATATCGGAGGAGGGGATCGCCCACTCCGTATATGAGTGTGAAGGAGCAAGGAATTGTGCCATAGAGATCCGTTCATTCTCAAAGAATGCGGGATTTACCGGAGTGAGGCTGGGCTATACCGTGGTGCCCAAGGATCTTAAGGACGCTGACGGAGTGGTACTTAACAGTCTCTGGGCAAGAAGACACGGGACCAAATTCAACGGAGCCCCGTATATACAGCAAAGAGCCGGAGAGGCGGTATACTCCCCCGGCGGACTGGCTGAGACCAGGGCTTTGGTCGCATATTACATGGAAAACGCAAAGACCATAATGGACGGGCTGAAGGATGCGGGATATACGCTGTACGGCGGAGTCAATGCTCCCTACATCTGGCTTAAGGTGCCTGATGGTATGAAGAGCTGGGATTTCTTTGACTATCTGCTTACGAATGCCAGTGTGGTGGGAACCCCGGGGTCGGGATTCGGGCCCTCCGGCGAAGGATATTTCAGACTGACGGCCTTTGGAACTCATGAGAATACTGCGGAAGCAGTGAGACGGATAAAGGAACTGAAAGGATAGAAGGATGCCTGAAAAATATACGAAGGCGGCTTTGTCATCCATTGAGCTTGCAAAGCACTTTTCGGCAGAACTGAAACAGAATTATACGGGATCCGAGCATCTGCTCATGGGTCTTTTGAGGGAGGAAGGCGGACTGGCCTCAAAGGTCCTTCTGATGAACAAGGTCACCCTCAAGAACATAATGAACCTGACGGAGCAGCTTGTGGCTCCCGGATCAAGCGATATGGATACCTCAGTGGCAGAACGGGAGGGTCTTACCCCCAGGGCACAGAGGATCATAAGCCTTGCCCATGAGATCGCAGCATATATGAAGGCGGAAGCCTGCGGTACCGAGCATATCCTTCTTGCCATAATCAGAGAGGGAGATAATACCGCCGTAAGGCTTATGAATACCATGGGAGTGTCCGTAAGGAAGATATTCGAGGATACCATAGCGGCCATGGGACTCGACATATCGGATGTGGTGACTGACAGGTTCTTTAATTCCCTTGATGATGCTGATGAGGGGAGCAGCACCCCGATGCTTGACAGATACAGCAGGGATATCACCCAGCTTGCAAGGGAGGGGAAGCTTGATCCTGTCATCGGCAGGGATGACGAGATAATGCGCACCGTCCAGATCCTGTCAAGACGCATGAAGAACAATCCATGCCTTCTGGGGGAACCGGGAGTCGGCAAAACAGCCATTGTGGAGGGACTTGCCATCCGCATAGCCGAAGGCCGGGCAAGCTCCACCATAGCGGATAAAAGGGTGGTGTCCATAGATCTTCCGGCCATGGTGGCAGGCAGTAAATACAGAGGTGAATTTGAGGAGAGGATCAAAAACGTCATCGCCGAGGTGGTAGGCGCAGGTAATATAATCCTTTTCGTGGATGAGCTTCATACCCTTATAGGAGCAGGCGGAGCGGAGGGTGCCATGGATGCCTCCAATATCCTGAAGCCGTCCCTTGCAAGGGGAGAGCTCCAGATGATAGGAGCCACCACCATTGACGAATACAGAAAGCATATAGAAAAGGATTCGGCCTTGGAGAGGAGGTTCCAGCCTGTAAGTGTTGAGGAGCCTGATGAGGAAGAGGCTTTTGGGATCCTGATGGGCATAAAGCATAAATATGAGGAGCATCACGGCGTTACCATAACGGAAGAGGCTGTTAGGGAGGCTGTCAGAATGTCCGTAAGATACATCAATGACAGATTCCTTCCCGATAAGGCTATCGATGTCATGGACGAGGCGGCATCCAAGAAACACATAAACCATGTTTCGGGCTCTGCGGGATATGCAAAGCTTATGGGTGAGATAGCACTTCTTGCAAAGAGCAAGGAGGAGGCTATCAGAGGATCCGATCTGATAAAGGCCGGAGAGCTGTACAGGGAGCAGCAGAAGAAGGAAAAGAAGCTTGCAAGGATGCAGGAGAGAGCAAAGTCTCAGGGACAGGGGGATATCCCTGCCGTTACCGAGGATGACATAGCCGAGGTTGTCAGCATGTGGACGAAGATCCCCGTTACAAAGATAACGGAGAAGGAAAACGAAAGGCTCATGAAGCTGAAGAGCGTGTTGTGTGACCGTGTCATAGGACAGGATGAGGCAGTGGATGCCGTGACCAGAGCCATCAAAAGAGGCAGGGTAGGGCTGAAGGACCCTTCGAGACCGGTTGGGAGCTTCCTCTTTTTGGGACCCACGGGAGTGGGGAAGACAGAGCTTTCCAAGGCTTTGGCCTATGCACTCTTCGGATCAGAGGATTCCCTTATAAGAGTGGATATGTCGGAATTCATGGAGTCCCATTCCGTATCCAAGATGATAGGATCGCCTCCCGGGTATGTGGGGCATGAGGAGGGCGGACAGCTTTCGGAAAAGGTAAGGAGACATCCTTATTCCGTTGTGCTTTTCGACGAGATAGAGAAGGCTCATCCCGATGTTTTCAATGTTCTCCTGCAGGTCCTTGATGACGGACATATAACGGATTCCAAGGGCAGAAAGGTCAGCTTCAAGAATACGGTCATAATCATGACCTCCAATGCGGGAGCACAGAGGATAGTGGAGCCCAAGAACCTTGGCTTCGGGGCATCTGAGGATCCCGAGAACGATTATAAGAAGATGAAGAGCGGGGTCATGGATGAGGTCAAAAGGATATTCAAACCGGAATTCATAAACCGTATAGATGAGATCATCGTCTTCCGCCAGCTGGATCAGAAGAACATGGAGGACATAGCGGGACTTCTTACCAGGACCTTTGTGAAGAGAGCCAAGAAGGAACTGGATATCACTGTCAGGATCACTCCCAATGCCAGGAAGTATGTGGTAAAGAAGGGAGCGGATAAGAAATACGGTGCAAGACCTCTCAGGAGGATGATACAAAGGGATATAGAGGATCCCCTGGCAGAGGAGATACTTGCGGGACGGATCAAAAACGGTGACACTGTAAGCGTAGCCGTTAAAGATGATAAGGTAGTGTTTAAAGGGGCCAACAGCCATGAAGGAGGTAAAAAGAATGGCAGCAGAACTCATAAAAAGTGAAGCGGACGGAACACTCAGCTTCGGTGATTACACGCTTGCGGAGAAGAAAAAACAGGATGACTTTGTAAGCAATAATGCTACCTACAAGGTAAAGACCTACAACGAGATAACCCGCCTGGAGAGGGATGGGGAGCTTGTGTATGAGTCAGTGCCCGGAACAAGAGTCACAGGCCTTAAGAGACAGGACGACGGACTGTCATTTAAGACCGAAGGTAATGATGATGCCCAGATAACCGTGGGTGTGGAGCCGGAGACCAGCTATGATGTGAAGGTAGCAGGAACCAGCATAGGCGTCATGGCTTCAAATCTTGGCGGAAAGCTTTCATTCGGTGTTGAGCTGCAGGGTGCCGGCACAGTTGCAGTGGAGGTCAGGAAAGCCTGAATATGGCAAAAAGCAGATCTGAAACGGTTTTTTTCTGTAAAAGCTGCGGATTTGAATCTACAAAGTGGCTTGGGCAGTGTCCTGCCTGCCATGAATGGAATACCATGACGGAGGCTCCCAAAGAGAAGAAGTCAAGAACAGGGCATATGGCTTCTTCCGGGAGGGATATCCTTGTAAAGCCTGAGCCGGTAAGTCTTGATTCCGTGGAGCTTTCCGATGAGCAGCGTACATCCAGCGGGATAAAAGAGTTTGACCGTGTACTGGGTGGAGGCATAGTATATGGATCCCTGGTGCTTGTGGGAGGAGATCCCGGGATAGGTAAATCCACCATTCTCCTGCAGGCAGCCAGGTCTGTGTCGCTTCAGGGAAAGAGCGTTCTGTACGTATCCGGAGAGGAATCCGAGAAACAGATAAAGATGAGGGCAATGAGGCTCGGAGAATTCGGGCCTTCCTTTCGTATGTTCTGCGATACCTCACTGGATGACGCAGTGGCTATCATCAATGGATCAAAGCCTGACCTTGTGATCATAGATTCCATACAGACCATGGTCAATGAGCAGATCGAAGCCCAGGCCGGGTCGGTTTCCCAGGTTCGTGAATCAACGGGGGTGCTGCTTAAGATAGCAAAGCAGACAGGTATCACCATCTTTATAGTCGGACATGTGACAAAGGACGGCCTGGTGGCAGGTCCCAAGGTTCTGGAGCATATGGTGGATACGGTGCTTTATTTCGAGGGGGATCTCCAGGGCAGCTACCGTATATTAAGGGCGGTAAAGAACAGGTTCGGCTCCACCAATGAGATAGGCGTCTTTGAGATGAGACAGGACGGCCTTAGGGAGGTGGAGGATCCTTCGGAATACATGTTGTCAGGGAGGGCAAAGGATGCCTCCGGCAATGTGGTCACCTGCGTGATGGAGGGTACCAGACCTCTCCTCATAGAGGTGCAGGCCCTTGTGAGTGACAGTAATTTCGGATTCCCCAAAAGACAGGCCACGGGGGTGGACTTTAACAGGGTGAGCCTTTTGATAGCCGTACTCGAGAAGAGGGTCGGTTTAAGGCTTTCGCAGTCCGATGCATATGTGAACATAGCAGGAGGTCTTAAGGTTACTGAGAGAGCTGCAGATCTTGGCATCATCATAGCCATCATATCTTCCTTCAGGGATAAGCCCGTAGACAGGGACCTTGCAGTATTCGGAGAGGTGGGACTGTCCGGAGAGATAAGGGCCATACCCATGTGCGACCGGAGGGTTCTGGAGGCAAAGAAGCTTGGATTTAAGCATGTGATAGTTCCCAAAGCAAACCACAGATCCCTTAAGGACACGGAGGGGATCGATATAATAGAGGCCTCTTATCTTGAGGATGTCATGAAAGTCCTGTAAGATTTTATTCTCCCTTTTCAAGCATATATCTTAAGAATGCTATGGAATGCTCAAGATATGATGTATTGGGACTTATGGCGATATAACAGTCGCTTTCGAAGTAGTCCTGCCTGTTGCCTTCGATATCCGTAAAGCCTTTGAGGATAGGTCCGGAATCCGAGATGTTCACCGCTATTGGTATATCATGCTTTATCTCGCCCGTGGCAGGATCCTCGTAATCCGTGTATAATATCTCCCTTCCCGAAGAGAGTATCTCATCGTAGAGGTCCTTCGGAAGGAGGTCTCTGAGATCTCCGAAAGCCTGGAATTCGGCAAATTTCTCAATGGTTTCCCGGGGGGCGATGGTAACATCTATGGATCCGATGTTGTATTGGGCCAGAACCTTCTGCATGTAGGTGTATCCTATGGAACCGTTGCCTTCGGTATTGATGGTTGCATCCAGGAAAAGTTCTTCCTTATCCGGATCGAAGTCCGAAAGAGTCCCGGAGAAATCATCCAGCATGTCGCTGTCACCTGCCGTCTGGGCAGCGGAATCCAGCATCACCACATAGAGCACATCCTTCTTTGCGGTGACTCTGTCATGTATAAAGGAGGAGAGGAGGATAATTACAAACAGGGTTATAAGGATGGGCCACTTATAATAATCCCATATATACTGAAGTTTCTGCTTCATATCCATTTGACGGAATTTATCCTTCTGCTGTCTTATCTCGTCATTTAACATCTGTTCTGCTTCTTTCTTATTCTATGTGCGTTAAGGAATAAAACGTGATATAATACCAACCAATTATAGTATTGATTCCAAAAGGAGGCAAATGTGGAAGATCTGTACGTGGAGTGTCTGGTGGAACGTAAGCCGAAGCCGTCCGATCCTCTCATAAAGGGTTTGGCATACGGAGGAACGGTGGTGTGCTTCCTGCTTGGATTCATCAGTATCCTCTTCCTCATACCCTTTGCCGTCCTTCTTGCCGTGGATCTTCTTCTGATCCCCAAAATGCAGGTTGAATATGAATATCTCTATGTTTCAAGGAGTCTGCAGATAGATGCCATCTATTCAAAGCAGAGGAGAAAGAAACTGGTTGAATACGATCTGGACAAGATGGAGGCCTTTGGCGCGGCCGGTGCATGGCAGCTTGGAGAATTCAAGGGTCTTAAGACCAATGACAAGGATTATTCCTCGGGGGACAGTGAGGCGGAAAAGTGGATACTCATAGCCCATAACGGACAGGATATAGACAGGGTGTGTCTGGAGCCCAACAGTGCCATGATCCAGGCCATAAAGAACATCTACCCCAGAAAAACCTTTACAAACACCTGAGTATAAACTATAGTGTAAAAAATATTTAAAAGCGCATATAAGACAGGAAGCATGATGAAGGCAAATGCCGGAGACAACAAACCCAAAAGGAGAATAAAATGAGCAGATTGATCGGTGACGGTATCACATTTGATGATGTACTTCTTGTTCCTTCATATTCCGAAGTCATACCCAATGAGGTAAATCTTGGTACGAATCTCACAAAGACCATAAGGCTCAACATACCCATGATGAGCGCGGGGATGGACACAGTCACCGAAAATCGCATGGCTATAGCGATGGCCAGGCAGGGCGGCATAGGTATCATCCATAAGAATATGTCCATAGAGGCACAGGCTGACGAGGTGGACAAGGTTAAGCGTTCCGAAAACGGCGTTATCACGGATCCCTTCTCTCTGGCCCCGGACAATACTCTGGAGGATGCAGACAATCTCATGGGGAAATTCCGTATCTCCGGAGTGCCTATTACCGAGGGCAGGAAGCTTGTAGGGATAATAACCAACAGAGACCTTAAGTTTGAAACGGATTTCACCCAGAAGATAAGAGACCGTATGACAAAGGATAATCTCATCACTGCTCCCGAGGGGATCACCCTGGAGGAGGCCAGGAGGATCCTTGCCGATGCCAGAAAGGAAAAACTCCCCATAGTCGATAAAGAGGGCAATCTTAAAGGCCTTATCACCATAAAGGATATCGAAAAGCAGATCAAATATCCCAATTCGGCAAAGGATGAAAAGGGAAGGCTTTTATGCGGAGCCGGAGTCGGCATAACCGCAAATGTACTTGACAGGGTAGAGGCCTTGGTCAAGGCAAAGGTGGACTGCATAGTCCTTGATTCCGCCCACGGACATTCCGCAAATGTCATACGCTGCGTGAAGATGATAAAGGATGCCTATCCGGACCTTCAGGTGATAGCAGGAAATGTGGCAACCGGAGAGGCGACCGAGGATCTCATAAAGGCAGGAGCCGATGCCATAAAGGTAGGTATAGGCCCGGGATCCATATGTACCACCCGTGTAGTGGCAGGTATAGGCGTACCTCAGATATCCGCCATCATGGATTGCTATGAGGCGGCAAAGAAGTACGATGTACCCATCATAGCCGACGGCGGTATCAAATACTCCGGTGATATAACCAAGGCCATAGCAGCAGGAGGTTCTGTCACAATGATGGGCTCCATGTTTGCAGGATGTGATGAGGCACCCGGAGATTTCGAACTCTTCCAGGGCAGAAAGTATAAGGTTTACAGAGGAATGGGCTCCATATCTGCCATGGAGAACGGAAGCAAGGACAGATATTTCCAGGAGGGAGCCAAGAAGCTTGTACCGGAAGGCGTGGAAGGTCGTGTGGCTTACAAGGGATCCGTCGAGGATACGGTATTCCAGCTTATCGGCGGACTCAGATCCGGTATGGGATATTGCGGAGCAAAGGACATCCCCACGCTCCAGGCCACAGGAAGGTTCATAAAGATATCAAGTGCTTCCCTGAAGGAGAGCCATCCTCATGATATCCATATTACAAAGGAAGCGCCTAACTACGCTGTAGACGATAACTGAAATGCTGCATTACGGAATAAGAGAATTTCAGAGAGCGCTTAAGACCAGGAATGTAAAATTCTATGTTCTGGGTATAGTCATAGTATCCGTTATAGCCAATCTTACCATCATAGCTTTCAGGAACTATGTATATGGTACCAACGACGGTACCTACGGTTATAACATCATAATGTTTGCAGGGGGGTTCTTCTGGATACCCTACTATACCACCATATTCATATCGGATATGGTCTTCGGTAAGGAGTATCCGGATCCCTTTATCAAGGATCGTTTTACCAGAAGGCTTCGGAGATCTCATCTCTATCTGGGAAAGCTTATTGCTTCCTGGATGATGCTCATAATACTGGTAATACTGGCAGCGATCATCTTTATAGGCATATCTACCTTATTTCAGATGTCAACGGATTCATTATCAATGGACGTGACTGCAGACTTCGCGGTCAATCTGGCATGTGCCATGCCGCTCTTTATGGCGGGATGTGCCATAGCTATGATGTGTCTTTTCGCCTTTATGCAGAAAAAGAAGGCTTTTCTGGCATTCTGGATCATAACCATAATAATACCCAGGATCATCATGATACTGGGTGCGGAGCCGCTGAGCATCAGGGCATTTAAGTTCATGAAGGACAAGCTGCTCCTTACACCTCAGTTTACAACCCTGCAGTTTTATGCATCCAGGGATGTACCTTTGATCATAATAACAAGCGTTACATATATTGCGCTGACTACAGTGGCAGGTATCATAGTCTTTCGTTCAAAGAAGGTATTCAACCCTGTAACGGAAGAGTCGAAAAATGCGTAAATACACATGCTTTGCCGGGAGGATATACGGATGGTATTAGGCAGGAACAGTGCCTGCTGGTGCGGAAGCGGGAAAAAATACAAGAATTGTCATGAAGCCTTTGATGAGAAGATCTCGGAATATAAAAGGCTGGGTTACAAGGTTCCGGGACATGAGCTTATCAAGACGCCGGAGCAGATAGAGAAGATCAAGGAGAGCGCTGTTATAAACAGAGCCTGTCTGGATTATGTGGGAGCACATATCGGACCGGGAGTATCCACTCAGGAGATAGACGACTGGGTTGCGAAGATAACACGCGATATGGGTGGCATACCGGCGCCGCTTGATTATGAAGGCTTCCCCAAAAGCGTTTGTACATCGGTGAATTCCCAGGTATGCCACGGCATTCCTTCGGATGAGGACATCCTGGAGGAGGGAGATATCATCAATGTGGACTGCTCCACCATTTTGGACGGTTATTTCTCCGACAGCTCCAGGATGTATATGATAGGCGACGTGACACCGGATGCGAAGCAGCTGGTGGAGGACGTGCATGAGGCGGTAAAGGTGGGACTTGATGCAGTCAAGCCCTGGCGGACTCTGGGGGATATGGGATCCGCCATAAACAACTTTTGCAAATCCAAGGGATATTCCGTGGTAAGGGAGATAGGAGGCCATGGAGTGGGTCTTGAGTTCCATGAGGAGCCCTGGGTAAGCTATGTATCCGAACCGGGCAAGGAGATGCTCATGGTTCCCGGACTCATGTTTACCATAGAGCCCATGGTCAATATGGGTAAGGCTGATATATTTATAGATGCTGATAATGACTGGACCGTATACACGGACGACGACAGCCTGTCTGCCCAGTGGGAGGTTCAGCTGGTGGTGACTGAGACGGGTTATGAGCTGATATGCTGGTGAGACCCGGGAAGTCTTTTCTAAGTGACGGAGGATTACAATGAACATACCTGAGAATTACAGATCGGGACTGGATATCAGACAGACTCAGATCGCCATCAAAGAGGTGAAGGACCATTTTGAGAGAAGCCTTGCCGGACATCTTAATCTTACCAGAGTCTCGGCACCGCTTTTTGTTACGCCCGAGTCCGGACTGAACGATAACCTGAACGGCGTGGAGAGGCCGGTATCCTTTGACATCCTGGAAACCGGAGCCCAGGTTGAGATAGTGCAGTCACTTGCAAAATGGAAGAGACTGGCACTTAAGAAATACGGATTTGAACCCGGAGAAGGACTGTATACGGATATGACGGCCATCAGAAGGGATGAGGAGACGGATTGTCTCCACTCCATATATGTGGACCAGTGGGATTGGGAAAAGGTCATAAAGAAGGAGGACAGAACCTTTGAGACACTGAAGGCCAATGCGGATGCGGTATATGAGGCCATGAAGGAAACGGAGGCTTATATATCCTCAAAGTATGACTATATAAAGGATCAGCTGCCGGATAAGCTGACATATATCACGACTCAGGAGCTGGAGGATGACTATCCGGATCTGACTCCCAAGGAAAGGGAGAGAGAGGCGGTAAAGCTTCACGGGGCTGTGTTCCTGTCACAGATCGGAGGGAACTTAAAGTCAGGCAAAAGGCATGACGGGAGAGCTCCCGACTATGATGACTGGAGCCTTAACGGAGATATCATAGTTTATTACCCGGTGCTTGACATATCCTTCGAGATCTCATCCATGGGTGTCAGGGTGGATGAGGAAGCCCTGAAAAGACAGCTTAAGATCGCAGGCTGCGAGGAGAGAAGCAATTTCATGTTCCAGAAGGCTCTTTTATCCGGAGAATTGCCCTATACCATAGGAGGCGGTATAGGCCAGTCAAGGATATGCATGTATTTCTTAAGAAAAGCACATATTGGAGAGGTCCAGTCATCAGTATGGCCCGAAAAGGAGCTGCAGGCAGCCGAGAGCAGGGGTATACACCTGTTATGATAAAACAGGAACCCGGTCTGTCACTGCCATTTTATAATATCAGATGATATGAAAACAGTCAGGATATCTGTAAGGAACCTTGTCGAATTCATATTAAGGAACGGTGATATAGACGACAGGGCAAAGCATGGTCCCCAGACAGGGGCGATGCTGGAGGGGGCAAGGATACACCGGGCCATACAGGGAGCTCAGGGCAGCGATTACAGTGCCGAGGTATCCCTTAAGGAGAGTATTGAACTGTCAGAGGATCTGACCCTGACAGTGGAAGGACGTGCCGACGGCATCATAGATCGGGACGGAGAGATCACCATAGATGAGATCAAGGGCATGTATATCGATGTGGACAAACTCGAAAAACCCTACGATATCCATCTTTCCCAAGCAAAATGTTATGCGGCCATAAAGGCCTGTCAGGACGGACTTGATACAATCGGTATCAGGATGACCTATGTGGGCATAAACAACGGCCATATCAGATATTTCAACTCCCAGTACGACACATCCGAGCTTACGGAGTGGTTCACCCAACTTGTGAACGAATACAAAAGGTGGGCCGAGTTCATGTGCCATTGGGAGGATACCCGAAACACATCCATAAGATCAGCGGATTTTCCATATGAATACAGGCCCGGACAGAAGGATCTCTCCGCAGGGGTTTACAGGACCATATACCACGGAAAGAAGCTTTTTCTGGAGGCTCCCACAGGAACGGGAAAGACTCTGGCTACCGTATACCCGGGGATTAAGGCTTTGGGAGAGGGGCTTGTGACCAATATCTTTTTCCTTACAGCCAAGAACATAGGGGCCAATGCCGCAAATGATGCATTTAAACTGCTAAGGGATGTAAGCGGTCTTTCCTTCAAAAGCGTTACCATAACGGGCAGGGAAAAGGCCTGCATCAACACTGAGACGGTCTGTGATCCGGAACACTGCCCCTATGCAAAGGGACATTATGACAGGATAAATGATGTGTTATATGAGATCCTTACCGGTGAAGACGTGTTCTCGAGAGAAACCATAGAAGAATATGCAAGAAAAGGACAGGTATGTCCCTATGCACTGGCCAGAGATCTGGCCATGTTCTCCGACGGAGTAGTCTGTGATTATAACTACGTATTCGATCCTTCGGTGGCTTTAGGGCATTTTTTCGGTGAAGGACGGACGGGACAATACCTGTACCTTATAGATGAAGCCCATAATCTGGTGGACAGGGCAAGATCCATATACAGCGCCTCACTGAAAAAGGGGGATGTGAGGCATATCAAAACCGTTATGAAGGGTGTAGACCGGAAACTCTCGGGATCCTTTACCACCCTTATAAACCGTATGGCCGAACTGGAAGACCAACTGGAGGCATCCGGAGAAAAATATCTGCTGCATGATGACATATCGACTGTTATATATGCTGCGGAGCGGGTTGCGGGAAGGATGGCGGAGCTTCTGTCCGAAAGGGAGGAGCTTCCGGATGAGACGCTGGATTTCTATTTTGATATTTCGGGATTTGTGAGCATATGCGACAGGCTTGATGAAAGGTACAGGATATATTCGGAAAAAGACGGGGAAGGAGATCATATCCTTCAGCTTTTCTGTGTGGATCCTTCGGGAAACCTGTCGGAGTATTTCGCTATGGCGAGATCCGCAGTGCTGTTTTCGGCCACATTGCTGCCTGTGGGATATTATATGGATCTTCTCGCCGGTAACAGGGATGACTATACGATATATGCCGACTCCGTATTCGATCCGAAAAAACTGGGTGTATTTATAGACACAGGGGTGACATCCAGATATACAAGAAGGAGTCGCGGGGAATATAAAAAGATAGCGGATGATATATATAATATAATAACGGGGCATGAAGGCAATTATATGGTCTTCTTTCCCTCTTATGCCTTTCTTGATCAGGTATATGATGTATATACGGCTTCCTATCCTGAAGCAGCCGGAGGATGTCTGCGTCAGACACCGGGCATGAGGGAGGATGAAAGGGCGGCATTCCTGGAGAACTTTGGCAGGAAAGATGGCAGGATGACTGGCTTCTGTGTTTTGGGAGGATTGTTTTCGGAGGGCATAGATCTTACCGGAGAGAGACTTATAGGTGTTATTATTATCGGCACGGGTCTGCCGGGGGTAAGCAACGAACGGGATATACTTAAGAGATATTTTGATGAAAACGGACGCAACGGCTTTGATTATGCCATGAAGATACCCGGGATGAACAAGGTTCTGCAGGCGGCAGGAAGAGTGATACGGACGGAAGAGGATACGGGGATAGTTGCACTGCTGGATGACAGGTTTGACAGGAGTGACCACAGGATGATGTATCCCAGGGAATGGCAGAATATCTTAAAAATAACAGAGGGCAATTATAACAACCTATATGATTTCTGGAGCAGGATGGGATGATCACAATAGACAGCACTGTAGGAAAGAATGAATATGATATCCACTCCCTGACCAAGGCCTTCTATCCGGAGGAAGAGGTCAGGATCAGAGAATTAAATAACGGTACCGCAGCTTTGAAAGACCCTGTGGAGACCGGAAGTGCGGAACTGGTTTTTCATATGGAAACAGGTGATATCATAAATCTTCAGGTGCCTTATAATAACAGGGATGAGCTTAAAAGACGCATATATCATGCCCTTTCCGCAAGAACCGGCAAGACTCTGCCCTGGGGGGCCCTTACCGGGATACGACCTGTGAAGATGGTCAGGGAAAGGCTTGAGGGGGGCATGGATGATATGGAGGCTCTTCAGGATATGAAGGAGCGTTATCTTATATCGGATGAGAAGGGAAGACTTGCCCTTGATATAGCAAAAAGAGAAACAGAGCTTATACGTCCTTTATCATATGCGGATCACTACAGCATATATATAGACGTACCCTTCTGCCCCACCAGATGCCTTTACTGTTCCTTTACCAGCAACGCTGTAGGAGAGGACAGGAGCAGGGTCCTGGCGTATCTTGAAGCATTAAAAAAGGAGATGGAGGCTTCCGCCGGGATCCTTGCCGGCAGAAGGATAGATACCATATATATAGGAGGAGGGACTCCGACGGCACTGCTTCCGGATGAACTGCGATACCTTCTTGACATGGTGGCGAATGCCTTTGATACCGATGGGATCGCAGAGTATACCGTGGAAGCCGGAAGACCTGATTCCATAACAAGGGAGAAACTTAAAGTACTTGCCGGATCCGGCGTAGACAGGATATCGGTGAATCCTCAGACCATGAATCAAAAAACGCTCGATATCATTGGCAGGCGACACACTGTTGAGCAGGTGGAGGAGGCTTTCCTCCTTGCCAGGGACGAAGGGTTTTCGAATATCAATATGGACATGATACTGGGCCTCCCGGGGGAGAAAAATGAGGATGTACAGAAAACGGTCGATATGATATGCTCTCTTGGCCCTGACTCTCTGACTATTCATTCACTGGCTGTAAAAAGAGCCTCGGCTCTCAGAGATTATCTAGAGGAGAGAGGCTACGGCGAGCTTTCCGACACGGAGGAGATGATGGATATCGCCATAAAAGGGGCAGTTAAGATGGGCATGCATCCTTACTACCTTTACAGGCAGAAGAACATGTCCGGTAATCTTGAGAATACGGGATATGCTCAGGATGGAAGATACGGTCTGTATAACATACTCATAAATGAAGAGATACAGGATATACTGGCTTTAGGGTCCGGCGCCATAAGCAAAAGGGTGGACAAGGACGGTAATACCATAAGGAGCGCCAACTTCAAGGAAGTTCATGATTATATAGGAAATATCGACGAGCTGATAAAAAGAAAAAATAAACTCTTTACTTTAGCGCTTTAATGTGATAAAGTATCATCACTTACAAACAAGAGAAGATAAGATAAAACATCGGGACGGCCGTATGGCCATGAAAGGAACATCATGAAGGGAAAAGAGATTTCAGCCCTTTTGGGCTACAGAGAGAGCATCAGAGTATTGGACTGCACCTTAAGGGACGGGGGCTTGTGCAACGATCATCAGTTTGATGATGATTTTGTAAAGGCCCTGTATCTGACAAACATCAGGGCGGGAGTAGATTACATGGAGCTTGGGTATAAGGGCTCGGCTGAACTTTTCTCAAAGGAAAAATACGGTAAATGGAAGTTTACCGACGATGAGGATATACAGAGGATCATAGGAGACAACAAGGATACAGGTCTTAAGCTTGCTGCCATGGCAGATGTGGGAAGATGTGACTTCAAAAACGATATCCTGCCAAAATCCGAATCATCCATAGACCTGATCCGGGTTGCCACATATGTTAATACAATACCGGCTGCTATTGAAATGATAGAGGATGCCAAGGAAAAGGGGTATGAAGTCAGCTGCAACATCATGGCAGTATCCGGCGCTCAGGAGGGAGATATCAGGGTAGCTCTTGACATGCTGGGAAAGAGTTCCGTGGATATCATATACATTGTTGACAGCTTTGGATCCATGTACCCGGAGCAGCTGGCCCGTTTTGCGGCTATATATAATGAGGTAGCCGATATGTACGGAAAGAAACTGGGGATGCATGCTCATAACAATCAGCAGCTGGCATTTGCCAATACGATAGAGGCTGCCGGTGACGGGATAGATTACCTCGATGCCACATACGGCGGACTGGGCAGAGGAGCAGGCAACTGCCCCATGGAGAACCTCCTGGGTCTCCTCAAGAATCCTAAATACAACTTCTTCCCTGTGATACAGTTTGTTCAGGATCATGTATATCCCCTTAGAGATAAGGGCGTGAAATGGGGATATGACATGCAGTACCTTATGACGGGCATACTTAACCAGCATCCCAGGACTGCCATAGCCTTCACAAAGGAAGGAAGGACTGATTTCACGGAGTTCTATAAAGAGCTCATAGCCCAGGACTGATAAACAGACTGATAAATGTTACAATTTTGTTACGACAATCCTTGACAGCACAAAATATAGGGGATAGAATGTGAGGGTATGCGGATGTAGCACAATGGTTAGTGCGCCGGCTTCCCAAGCCGGACACACGGGTTCGATTCCCGCCATCCGCTTTTCCCTTTTTTTATGGGATTGTATCACGTTAAGGCTTTATGCCCTGACATTCAATCGTGCTGATTAGGAGATGAAGGATTATGAAAAAAAGATCGATAGTATTAAGTCTGGGTCTTGTCTGTGCCATTATGCTGGCTGCATGCGGCAAGGGCGATGAGGAGCCTACCGAGAGCGCAACGGAGGCGGCTTCGGCGCCTGCCATGGTAGTACAGCAGGAGGCTGTTCCCGAGGCTCCCTCTGAGGAGGCTGCGGTAGAGGAGGAGGCAGATGTTCCTCCGGAAGGAATGGTAGCAAACCAGCTCACCGGAGAGTGGATAGATGCAGCCCTGGAGAATCAGAGACCCGTAGCGGTCATGGTGGATGATGAGAAGACAGCTCTCCCCCATTTCGGCGTTTCGGAAGCTGATATCATATATGAGATGGTGAACAGCACTCAGAACGAAGGTGTCACCAGATTCATGGTGATGGTAAAGGATTGGGAGAAGATCAAGCAGTTAGGCTCCATCAGAAGTACGAGACCTACAAACCTCCAGACCTTCCCTGAGTGGAACGCTGTGCTCTGTCATGACGGAGGTCCCTTCTGGAACGATATGTTCTACAAGAACCCCTTCGTTGAGAGATTCTCAGGAACCTTCTCCAGGGTGAATAACGGTAAGGCAAGGGAGTTTACCGAGTATGTATGCACCGGAGACCTTGACAAGAACTTCAAGAATACCGGATTTTCAACTACTTACAATGAATACTATCAGGGAGACCATTACAAATTTGCAACAAGGGCCAATCCCAATACCCTGGATCAGTATTCCGATGCAAAGACTGCGAACAAGGTAACGCTTCCCTTCCATCATAACAACCCCTGGCTTGAATATGATGCTGAAAACGGAGTATATAAGTACTTCCAGTACGGCGGCCCCGAGGTTGATGCCGGAAACGGAAACAAGCAGGTGGAATTCAAGAACCTCCTGATACAGTCAGCCCGTCTCGAACAGCTGGATGACCACGGTTACATGATGTATCACACAACCGATAATGATTATGACGGACCCAGGGACGGATGGTATATAACAAACGGAAAGGCTGTCAAGGTTTCATGGACCAAGTTCTCCGATATCTATCCCACAAAGTATTTTGATGAGAACGGAGACGAGATAAAGATCAATGTAGGAAAGACCTATGTAGCCATAGTTCCTACTACTTCCTTCGAAGATATAGTGATCGAGTGATGATCAATGAGAAGGACCTGTACGGTATAAAGCATTACCGCTACGGTGAAGCATATTACGGGTCTAGCGGTACCATGAGGTTTCGAGTGGCCTCGGATCCTTTGAAGATAAAGGATGAGGATGAGCCTAAGCTTGTGGCAGAGGTATGGTATACCCCACTTTGCTACGAGAAAACTCCGAAGGAGGATATGACTTTGAAGGAATTCAGCTTTGACGAGGAGGGCTTTAAGGAGGCCGTCACATGGCTGAATGAGATGCTTGAAGCATGATCATATAAGAGATGTTATTTCGGCAGGAGTGGATATTATGATATCCGCTCCTGCTTTTTCCAACTCTTCTCTTTCCCTGAAACCCCACAGCACACCTACGGTGAGCATGCCTGCTGCTTTACCTGTGAGCATGTCTGTGTTGGTATCTCCGAAATAAATACATTCGGAAGCACTTACTCCCATTTTGTCCGCAAGGCAGAGAGCACCGGCGGGATCCGGCTTTCTGGGATAGCCCTCTATCTGACCACGGACCATGGCAAACAGATCCTTCGGAAAAACCGTATCTACGACCTTTACGGCCTGATCATGGGGTTTGTTGGAGAAGACAACGCTTTTTACGCCCTGTCTTCCAAGGGCTTCTACAGCTTCTATGATGCCGTCGTAGGGAACAACATCATCGGCGCAGTGATCCATAAGAAAGGCAAGATATCTGCGATAAACCTCTTCCAGAAAGGGCTCATCCTTTTCGCCCGAATACAGTCCCTTGTATGTAAGGAGACGCTGCATCTGGACTCTTGAACCGTCGCCGACGAAGTATTTGAAACGAAAGGATTCTACAGGAGACAAACCGTAAAAGGCTGTCACCGAATTGGCACAGAATGCAAGATTATCAAGAGTATTGGCTATCGTTCCGTCGAGATCGAAGACAGCCAGCTTGATCTCACTCATGATACTCAGTGTCTGATAGAATCAAAGATCTGGCACATACCGATGGCAAAATCCAAAGGATAAAGCTGTACCATGGTGCTGTCGATAAGACCGGGCTCTATCTCCATGCGGAAACTTATCTTAACGAACATATCCGAGGGATTGTCAAACATTTTCTCGAATACCTTAACGGAATTAACGTCTATGGCCTCTACCGAAGGAGTGCTGATATCGATGGGACGGCTCAGCATGGTAGACATGGATGTTGCCGCGGTTCCCATCATCTGGTTCATTGCTTCGGAAACAGCGCTCTTTTGCAATTCACCTACCTCACCGGTTACGTTGACACCCTCTCCGCCCATCATCAGATCTGTCATCACAAGGACATCATGCTCCTTGAGGATAAGGATATTATTACCGCTGAGGCCCTTCACGTAATGTATATTAACGAAAACGCAGGTCTTGTCATAATCATCCAGCGATTCACTTCTCTTTATAACTTCCACATTGGGGGTGGTTATATCAACCTTATGACGGACCATAAGTGAGAGTGTCGTTGCTGAATTGCCCATGCTTATATTAGCGATCTCGCCAAGAGTATCTATCTGTTCCGCTGTCAAGAATTCTGCCATAGCCTGCTCCTTTTTTGAGTGTGTGAAATACATGATAACACAAAATGTGATTATTCAAAAGACTAAATTACAAGCCCATGAATTCCTTGAGAGCGGGAAGCTGTTTAAGGGCTGTTTCGTATCCTGTATCGTATACACGCTGCAGATTTTCGGGATCGTGCTCAACATGACCGATGCCAAGAGGTGCAGGGGGCTGTATGACGAAGGCGCTGCCCTCCCTTTCGCACTTATGCACATACCTTAGCTGCTTGTTATATACGTAAGGCCTTTTTGCCATATCCTCCACTATAGCGGGATATCTGTGAAGAAGTACGGAAGAAAGAGGCATGATCTTCTCGGGCCTTTTGATATAGCCCTGAGGCTGAGTCAGCACCACCACATTCTTTTCGTAACCTGTTTTTTGCATGAACCTCAGTGGGATAGAGTCGGACAGTCCCCCGTCCAGATATCTGCGGCCCAATATCTCTACAGGGCGGGATGCCAAAGGCATGGAGGCTGAGGCTTTGAAGTAAAGCATGTCCAGTCCCGAACCCTCCTTTGTCTCTTTATATACGGCCCGTCCCGTATCTGCATCGGTCATCACCACATACAGTTTCAGAGGGTTCTTTCTGAAGGAACCCAGATCAAAGATGTCATAGTGGAAAGGTATCTTTTCGTAGCAGAATTCCGAGCCGAAGAGATCTCCCGTGAACAGCAGGGATCTCACGGAACAGTAACGCCAGTCTTTGCAGAAGCGCTTGTTATACCTTATGGCACGGCCGATCTGCCGTGATTTAAGATTACAGCCGAAGACCGCTCCTGCGGATACTCCTGCTGCTCCGTCGAAGGCTATCCCGTGCTCCATAAGCACATCAAGAACCCCTGCCGTGAACATGCCTCTCATGGCTCCGCCTTCCAATACTATCCCTGTTTTCATGATGTATCTCCTCTTCTTTCTATAATTATACGTGACTTCTAACGACACTTATAGGCAAGGCTGGAGCAGGTATTGCCTTGCCGTATATCGGCTTTGCACTGTATTGTCCCGCTTTGTATATAGCACGGT
>CAMOIV010000013.1 GCA_946616305.1 uncultured Lachnospiraceae bacterium
AGGCCAATTGATTTCTTTTAGATTTTTGCAATATTGAAAAGCACTTTCGTCAATCACAATAACGGAATCTGGTATCGTTACTTCTTCCAGTTTATCACAATCCTTAAATGCACCTCGGCCTATTGTCGTTGTACCTTCTGGAATGTCATAAAACTGTATATTAGTATTATCGGGCCCAGAAAACACATTGCCTTCAGCTTCAGGTGAATCTATATATTTTTCATCGTCGTATTCTCCTTCATCCGATACGGGAGCTACTTCATCATATTTTTCATCGTCGTATTCTCCTTCACCCGATACGGGAGCTGCTTCATCATAGTAATATTCTTCATCATATTTTTCATCATATTTTTCATCATATTCTTCTTCTTCAAATCTTTCCTCATTCTTCTCCGTCTTTTCTCTGCTCTTCCCACTACTTTTTTTCTCTTTACTATCTGCTTTACTTCCACAACCAAAAAGAGAACAGATAAGGATAGATAAAATAACCAAACAAACAATTTTCTTTCTCATTCTATATCTCCCTCATGTTTTCAAAATTTTAGTATCAATTAATTTACACCCCCCCCACATTTTGTCAACAGCGCCGTTTTTTGGACGTTTAATACACTTTTGACTTAATCAAAAAACATCAGGCGTTCTTCTGCATTTCTTATTTATCCAAACTATAAAAGCCCACCAAAAAAGGCACCTGCCCGTAGGTAAGTGCCTGTGTCATCATCTATCCGTGGCGGCAACTTTCCGCCCTTCCCGGTGGGCTTATTCCCGCCGGTTCATAATATGAGCCATCATGCTTTCGGCATGGTGACTTTACATTTTGCTATATGGTCGATATCAGAGACCTTAGCCGTGACTTCCGGTGATCCTTTGCTACTTATCTCATTGCCGATAAACTCTGTCCCCGATTCCATCACTCCTGTAACATATATTGTCCTGCCATCCTTCATGGTGACATATTTTCCAGTTTTTATCTCCATACTCTACACCGTCATTTTCCATACCGTACCGGACGGCTCATAATAAAGCCTTATCATCCGGTAATGTCCGAATGCCTGTACCTGGCACTCATAAACGAATGTCCTGTCCGTTACATACATACCGTCCGGCATCGTCCTCGTGCCCTGATGGGACAGATCTTCATAGTTCTTTATCGTATATGTCTGTACCGCCCCATCCTCATCCGTGAGCCTTACCCTCATGGGTATCATGGAGCCGTCCTTATTATGCTGGCGTATCACATCCACCAGCTGCGAATCATGTCCTTTCTTCATATCCGTACACCCCTTTTCGTGTAAGGGATATTATAGAACATTTGTTCGATATTGTAAAGTATGCGCCCTATAACCCGCGTATTATACTGAGGTAATCCTGTCTCTGGTCAAACACGGCATAAACCGTTACGACCTTATTCCCGTAATCCACTTTGTAGAAAACAAGGTCTTTTTCAGTGATAAGTACCCTGTACCCCTGCCTTCTCAGTGCAGGGTACTTTGGTTTTTCACCTAACTCCGGATTATCCCCAAGTGACATTATGGCATCCTCAAGTTCATCCAACTTTTCAAGTGCCGTATCGTTGTCGAAGTTTTCCGCAACATACAGGATAATCTTCCTTATAAGTGCATCTGCTGTGTCGGTGCGGACTACCGTATACTTCAAGATCACCCCTCCTTAAGCATAGACCGGAGATCATCAAACGTTTCACTGATTGGAGCTACCCGCCCGTTCCTCACATCATCATCAGATTCTCCGAGTATCTCGAGAAGCTCGATCCTAGATTTCATGTTCTTGTATTCCTCATACGAAAGCGAGACCGTGTCACCCCTGCCGTTCACGGTAATGATCACGGCTTCCCTGTCTTCCCTGCACTGCTTTGAAATCTCATTATAATGATTCCTTAAGTCTGCCGAGGGGCGGATTGTTTCCTGCATAGCATACATGATGGATTCCTCCTTTTGAAGATATGAAAATTATACCACAATTTGTCTATCAAAGGGTAGTTAAAATAAATCCATATCTTCCTGTCCGCCGATGACAGCATACTCGCAGTCGTCGTTCATATTCTCGATGAAAATATCGTTCACCCTCTTTCCGCTTGCGCTGTAACCCCACATGAAAGGGTATGCGCTTCCGTTTGTGCCGTTCTTAGGTTTATCCCTTGACCGGAATATGCCGAATAATCCCATAGTTTCTTGTATGTGTAATACATTCGCGATATAACGATAATATAAATTCACCCCGGACAGCTTCTCGAATCAGAGAAAAAGTCTGGGGTGTTTTTCGTGTAAAACCAAGAGATTATTAATTTCCAGCACTAAAAAAGAGCCTACCATATGGCAAGCTCTGGCAATATAAAGAAACGCACCATAGAATGCTACCCTTTCTGTGCCACACTTAGCGGGAAAGGGATCACATTATCAGGCTCATGCTTTCGGGCAGTCCATAAAGTAAGCTTTTGCTGCATATTCATCCAACTCTCAACAGATGTATTTGTTGCCTTGCTTATTCTTAAAGCCATTTCAGGGCTTAATGACGATTTCTCATTAATGAATTCGGACAGGGTTTTTCTACTCACACCCAGCATACGCGCAGTTTCAGTAACTGAAAGATTTAACGGTTTCATAACATCCTCGAGAAATACAGCTCCTGGATGAGTGGGTTTTCTGGTCATTTTCATCATTCTCCTTCATCAGTGGTAATCAACGTAATCAACAAGATATGCATCTTCGTCCTCAAAATAGAAAGTCATACGCCAATTTCCATTTACCGTGACAGACCACATATCATCTTTATCTCCTTTTAACGGATGCAATCTGTATCCCGGCAGATTCATATCCTGGGGATTAGTGCTCGCATCCAATCGGTCAAGCATTCTGCCAAGCTTAGGGGCATGTTCCGGTTGTATTCCCTTTTTTGAACCGGTTTCATAAAAATCTTTTAAGCCTTTGTTTGCAAATGATTTTATCATATTGGTATTATAACCCGTAACGTAACACGTGTCAACTTAATGGTGGGATAAACAGAAATGCCTTTTACCACGCCTTTGAGTGTTAATATGCCATCCCATTCATCAAAATGAGCAATCAAACGTCTATTCTTTGATATTAGCTTTGCAGGATGGCCTCATGTAGGCTGCAGTGAAGAAAGGGGTATGGCGGTATCCTCCAGGCCGTGCCTTATATGCAAGATGTTTTCCGAAACGCTGATATCCCATTTATTATTGTTTTCACAGGCATCCTTTATACCGTCGATCTCACTGTCTGCATCGTCAAATCTCTTTCCGATATCCTCCATACCTGTCCTGATCTCCTCCACGCTGCCCTTGATGCCGCCTATGTCCGAGTCCATTGTGTCAAGCCTCCCCGACATCTCTTCAAGGCTTTTTCCGGCAGCCTCTTTATCGGCAGACATCTGATCTTTCAATGCTGCTATCTCCTCCGAGTTTTGGGCCCGTGCTTTTGAAACCATATCCTCCGACTTCTTTTCCATATCCGTGACATATCCTTTTATCTTATCCTCACACAGACCAAGCAGTGAATCCATCCTGCCGTCAAATTCCGTCTCAAGAGTCTCGATCTTCTCTTCATATGCCCCCTCGCTCACCTTTATCCTGTCTTCACCGGCCTTTACCCCTGCTTTTATCTTTTCGTCCATCTCACTCTCTACGGATTTCGTCAGAGTGTACAAGGATTTCTGATATGCCTCCATGGAGGCTATCTCCTTTGCGGCATTATCAAGCCGTAGCTTTAGTTCTTCATTTTTGACCAGATATTCACCGTCATTCTCCGACAGCTCTTCCATCTCCTTTCTAAGAGTCCCCATCTCGCTTTTTGAATTCTCTATATCTCTTCCAAGCCTTGTATATCCGTTCTTCAGCTCCGCTATATTCTGCTCGTACGATGACCTTAATACCGTTATATTCTCATTTGTTGCCTTATTGCTCCCCTCCAGACCATCTATCAGATTTTTCTCCACGATGGCAGATATGGAAGTGGAAAGCTCCTCTTCATTATGATCCTCCAGCTCCTTTGTGATCCGCTCCTCCATCTGACGTACCGAGTTTATCATCTCCTCCCGATCCTGCTTCATGAGATCCTCTATCAGCCCGTTTTTTATTGATTCCTCTACTTCGGTTATTATGTCTTTTTTTAATTCCTCGATCTCCCGGGCGCTCATACTGCTTCCCTCGGAATAAGTATCAATATATTCCATAACCTCCCTGTCTGTATTCTCCTGTATCTCCTTTTGCACCTTTCTGTCGGAATGCGGATAGGCGCATATGACGATCACGGAAGCTATGGTCAGGATCAGTGTAGCTGCAGACATAACCATGATCTTCGTCTTTTTATCCTTTATGTTCATAAAATACCTCCTTACCTTGATCTAATGTAGTTGCATGATGAACACTCTTTTGCGATCCCCTTGATGCACAGGGACATTACCGAGGCCATGGCATCGTCTATGGAAAGCCTGCTCATCCTTACTATCTCATCTATACTGACAGGATACAGATCGAGGCAGGCAAATACTGCCCTTTCATCCCTTGTCAGATTTTTGAGGTTGATCTTCGATCCGTCACTCCCCTTGACTTTTTCCTCCTGCATAAGTCCTAAGGATTTCAGGATATCATTTGGCGAGGCAGCTATCCCCGCCCCCTCTGATATCATCTTTATACACCCTGCCGAAAGAGGATCGGTAAGTCTTGCGGGAACTGCGAATATATCCCTGCCCTGGTCCAGTGCATAGGACACGGTGATAGCTGTTCCCGATCTGACTCTTGCTTCTATCACTAAGAGCACATCGCACAGGGCAGATATTATCCTGTTACGTGAGGCAAAGTGCATAGGCAGCGGAGCAGTCCCGTCGGGGAGCTCGGTTATGAGTCCCCCATGCCCCTGTATCATTTCATATATATCCCTGTTCTCCTTTGGATACACTACGTCGGCGCCGGCTCCCAATACCCCGAAGCTTCTGCCTCCCTCGCTAAGGGCGGCCTTCTGTGCCACGCCATCGATCCCTCTTGCCATGCCGCTTACTATCTGTACACCGTTCATGGCAAGCTGCCTGGCGAAGTATTCTGCCATGTTCCTCCCATACTGGGAGCAGGCTCTGGCACCTATGATGGCAACAGTCTTTTTATCCGGATCCGGCAGATCCCCTCTTACATAGATGCCTGCCGGCGGATCCCGTATGAACCTAAGCTTGTCCGGGTATTCTTTATCAAATCTGGTATAATATCTTGTCTCAAACATTTCCATACCTCCCGTCTATCGTGCGAAATCCTATGGCTTCACTTATATGTTCTTCTTTTATCTCCTCACTCCCATCCAGATCGGCTATGGTACGTGCCACCTTGATGATCCTGTGATACCCTCTGGCTGTCAGTTCAAAGCATTCATACGCACTCTTCATAAGCTTCTCCTGTTTAGTCCCCAGATGGCAGTATCTGTCTATGTCTCCGGGACCGATCTCCGAATTAAATCTGATCCTGGTACCTCTGAATCTCTCCCGTTGTATTGCAACAGCCTTTTCAACCCTCATCCTGACGGTCTTCGAATCCACATTTGATCCCTTTTGCTTCAGGTCCTTATAGTCTATCCTCATGGCCCTTCCGCACAGATCTATCCTGTCCAGAAGCGGTCCCGAGATCTTTCCCACATATCTTCTAACATCCTCACTGTTACAGTTGCACTTTGTCCTGTCAGGATAGTATCCGCATTTGCAGGGGTTCATGGCTGCGCACAATAGAAAATCCGCAGGAAAGATACATCGCCCCTGTTGTCTGGATATACTTATGATCCTGTCCTCCATGGGTTGTCGCAGTATCTCAAGGGTCTGTCTGGAGAATTCGGGAAGTTCGTCAAGAAAGAGTACGCCCCTGTGGGCAAGGGAGCATTCTCCCGGTTTCGGATTGATGCCTCCCCCAGACAAGGATATGGGGGTGGCGGTATGATGCGGACTGACAAAGGGTCTTTCGGTGATAAGGCCGGTATCGGCTGTTAACAGTCCCGCTATACTGTAGATCTTAGTGATCTCCAGCATCTCTTCTCTGTCAGGCTCGCAAAGAATTGTGGGCAGCCTCTTCGCCAGCATAGTCTTGCCCGATCCCGGGGGACCGATAAGAAGGATATTGTGCATTCCCGCAGCCGCTATCTCAAGTGCTCTCTTGCAGCTCTCCTGACCGTTCACATCCCTCAGGTCCACTCCGACTGTATCGTTTTCACATATGCATCCCGTATTTTCATGATCTATGCATGGGACGTATGCACCATGATAATGATCGATAACATCCTGAAGGTAAGAGACAGGGATGAGCTCCATATCCTCCACACAGGATGCCTCCTTAAGATTGTCCATGGGTATCATGCATCGGCTGTAGCCCAGATTCTTGGCTTCTATCACCATAGGCAGGACGCCTGTGACCTTTTTTACCTCCCCGGAAAGTGACAGCTCACCGATGACCGCCATCCCACGATCTTTATCCTTCGGTATAAGCCCCATCGCCTTCATTAATGCCACGGCGATTGCCAGATCATATGAAGTACCGCATTTTTTTATATATGCCGGAGACAAATTGACGGTTATCCTTTTGGGCGGCAGCACGATCCCGGAGTTTTTGAGTGCCGTCTTTACTCTCTTACTGGCCTCCTTGACCTCTCCGCTTAAGAAGCCGACAACTTCAAAGACAGGCAGTCCGTCAGACATGTCTGCCTCAGCCCTTATCTCCTTACAGTCAAGTCCGTAAAGAGACAGCGTAGCAACATAGCTGTACATTGTACCCTCCTGTATGTGATCTGAATGATCGGAATTCCATATCCCGGTCAGGGACATGCCGGAGCAGAACGCTCCTTTGGATTAATGATGATTATATACTCGGAAAACAGAAAAAATCAAGCAGGTATTTTACACGTCATTCTGAAATGTACGTCCTGAGTTTCCTGCATACCATTTTATAGGTTCTTATATACTCACTGTAATTTGCAACAATGTATTCCTCGGCATCACCTGTATCGATACCCTTCATTATGTTGTTTGAGGCATCCTCCATCCTCTTGGAAAATGCGGAGAATCCGTCCGCACCTACAGTCATGGATGAAGACTTGAGACCGTGAGTGAGGACATGATAGTCATCCCAGTCACGGGACCCGAAATACCTGGCAAGGTCCTCGATGTTATCCTCTTCCATCCCAAGGTATACCTCAACTATCTCCTTGTAGAACTCTTCTCCCATACAGGTTTCTATGCCGCGTGTTATATCTATATGATCTCCGGGCAGAACCATGTCATCACTTTCATGGTCGGAAGAAGCAGCCTTTTTGACGGACTGATCCCTATCAGAATCCTTGATCGATTCCTGCGCCGCCCCTGCTTTCTTTTCGTCCTCATCAGGAGCAGCCTCATCCTGCGATGAAGGGGAGTGGTCCTCCATATCGCCTGTATGCTCTTTATTATCATTTGTATCCGGAAGGTGTCTGGATATAAGGGCTTCCATATCGGTGAATTTGAAGGGTTTGGTCATATAATCATCAAACCCGTATTCCGATATGTATTTATTCACTTCTCCGGATACGGCGTTTGCCGTCAGGGCTATGACAGGAGTATGGGCATTCAGCTCATATTGCTTTTCATCACTTCGAAGCTCATGTAACACCTCGTCCCCCTTCATCCCCGGCATCATATGATCCATAAGGATCAGGTCATACGCCACCGCCCCGGCAAAGCTCAAAGCCTCAGGGCCGGATAATGCCGTATCGACCTTGGCATGCATCTGGTTCAGGAAATTCTTTGCAACGATAAGGTTTGCCTTATTATCATCAACCACAAGGATCCTGCGTCCGCGTATATTGTATTTCTCGCTGATAACCCTGTCCTTATCATCGGTTCTGACATAATCGGATATCTTCTCTTCCGACAGTATCTTCTGGGGAATAAGTACGCTAAAGGTTGAGCCCTTGCCATAGACGCTTGATACACTTACATCGCCCTTCATCATTTCCACAAGGTTCTTTACGATGGATAACCCCAGACCCGTCCCCTCGATAAAGTGGGTTTCCTTATCATCAACCCTGTCATAAGAATCGAAGAGATGCTCCAGACTCTCATCCCTGATCCCTATACCGGTGTCGCGTACGATAATGCGGTATGTTACCGTGTCACGATCCACTTCTCCGGTGATATCGATCGTGACCTTCCCCTTTTTTGTGTATTTGACGGCATTGCTTATGATATTGGTCAAAACCTGTCTGACGCGGAGCTTGTCTCCTTCAACATGACCGGGAAGCTTTTCGTCGATGGAGACGTTGAACTCGAGTCCCTTATTCAGGGCCTGTATCATAAATATATCGCTTACCTCATCGATCAGTTCCTTAAACCGATACCCTGCGGGTACCAGATCCAGTTTGCCTGATTCGATCTTTGATATGTCCAGGATGTCATTGATAACCTGCAGCAGACTCTCTCCGGACTTCGAAATGCTCTCGGAATACTCAAGGGATCTGTTTATGCGGACCTTATTCGTAAGTCCGTCATCCGCAAGAGTCATCCTGATCATTTCATTCATACCCAGTACCGCATTCATGGGTGTGCGGATCTCGTGAGACATGGAGGACAAAAAGGCTGACTTTGCTTTATTTGCGGCATTTGCCTGTCTTTCGGCCTCATAAAGTCTTTTATTTGCCTCAAGCATCTTGTGATAATCCGGAGTTTCAAGAAAGGTATAGATGATGAACAGCCCCATGGTTATGGTAAAACAAACCAGTAAAATCCTGTCCTGAAGTATACCCTGTATGGCAGCCCCGGCTATAACACAGACATGGGTGGCAAAAAGAGCGTAGAATTCGCGCTTGCTGAGATAGTGCCGCTCTGTGAATACTGCAACAAGTCCAATGACCAGATAGAATGCGGGAGCGATATATCCCAGTACGATACCGAATGGCTTATATATGACACCTGTGTCGGTCGCCTGGAGAAGATAGTGGAATTTAAGATTGCACAGAAGAGCCGCCAAAAATACGACCACGAGTACATTATTGACAGCCTCGTATTTCTTCATCATCTTCTTTTGTCTGGTGGTATAAGCCATGGTATATCTGTTGAAATACATGGCGCATAGGAACATGCTGGCAAGATTGCCCATAAAGAAGATCTCCTTTATGAGCAGAGGTATACCCTCTATCTGGTTGCAGAACATGGCCCCGATCTCTATAAGACACCCGAAAAGTGCCAGTATAGCCGTCTTTACCAGCATATCCCGTGTGGGTGACTTATCCTCATTGTTTATCAAAATGAATATGATAAATAAGACCGTAAAACAGATGGCGGCAAAAGAGAAAAAGTATGAACCTGTTATGATCAAGCTTACGCCGTTATCCATTTTCAGGGATCACCTGCGCCGTATCACAGCGAAGAATACCCGAAACCGTTACATATGGCGTCAATCTTGACCTGATTCCTGCATAAAGGACAATTATCGACGGAATATCCCATATAATCGGGCAGATCCTTTGTGGAATAAAGGGATCTGATGGGAATCCCGGAGATCTGAGTGGAAACCGAGAATATGGCAGAGATCCCCACAACCTGTCCCGCATAGAAATTAACACTTCCGATGGCGCTCTGCAGAGTGCCTCCGGTAGTTGCGGTGTCGATCAGTATGAGAACTCTCTTACCCCTAATCATGTGCTGCGTATTCTCTCTGAACATCATCTGTCCGCTCACGTTATACTCCGGATTGGTGATGTACATTGTCTGATGGGCATTGGCGGAAACTATACCTGCCTTGGTCAGCTTATTGGCAAGATAGGCTCCTACGACCTCCATTCCGTTAAGGCACAGGATGGTATCTATAACATCCGATGCAAGATACATCTCAGCCATCTCCTCTCCTGTGGCCCTCGCCTCACGCTGCCTTGATTTCATATCCGACAGATCCATATAATAATTGACGTGGGAATGAGGTGTGGCAAAATGCCCGGGTATATACCTTAATACAACATCCTTGTTCCTTGCGTAATCGATCTTTTTGTAATCCTGCATGTTTTCTCTCCTTTGATTATATTTTCAGCTGTTTCCAAAACCGAATTTCTCCAGTGCTTCTCTGTCGATGATGTTTCTGTTGTCCATGGTCTTCATGACATCCTTTATCTTGAGATCACCGTAGATCAGCGACTGTCCGAGATCTATTATCCTGTTATCGGAGAATGAAAGAATGACGGGCTCCAGCACATTCAGCTTGTTCTCTGTTATGACTAAGCCCTTGTCTCCGTTGGTGAGCTCCACGCTTGTTCCGGGTGCAAGTATATTGATACTGTCCATCAGGGCTGCTACTATATCAGGCTCGAAGACGTCTTCATGCTCCATAAGATACCTTACGGCGGATATCTCTGAGCTTGGCTCCGTAACATCATTCATGGCAGTCATATTATCGAACATGATGGCTGTGGAGAGTACCTTTGCTCCCGTTACCGTCCTTTTCATGTCAACAGGCTGGCCCTGTTCAAATGAGTGCAGCAGCTTAATGCTCTGAGACACTATCCTTTTGATGGTGGGAGTCGAGAGGAATGCCGCTTCTATGATGGGCTCCCCTCTCTTCTTGCATTCATATATTACCCTTTTGTCGTTATCGGTCTTCTCTTCCCTGCTCCTGATCTCATCAGGTATGTCAAGCTCTCCTACGCCATGCACGAGGGCCGCGGTAACCGTCTCGTTTTGATCCGTAAGCTTTACATTGAGCTTATGAGTCATCATGGCACAAAGCATGGCAACATTAAGAGAATGCTTTGCAAGCTCATCTTCCTTGCTTCTGAGGTTCTGTACAAAATTGATCTTATGATCAAGTCTGCCGTATCCCTTGATGATGGATGCCGTCAGATTAGGCATCACCTTGATCCGTCCGTTGTCATGAAGCTCCTTCAGCTCATCCTGGATGGCAAAGGAGGTGACCATCTGAAATCTCTCAAACTCCACGTCCTCATCTGTCATGGGAGGAACAGGCTCGGCAGGCTCAAGTATGTAAAGTCCTATAAGTCCGAAGTTCTTAACAGATTCTATACCCTGGTTGGTAAGCTTTGAATCCCGCTCATAAAGGAGAACCCCCTTCTTGTTATAGATCGGCTTCGCGAGCCTCATCCCGACCTTAAGATTCTCCCCTCTTACAAATATCATTCGAAAGTACCTCCCAACAGTGCCTCAAACTCATCAGTAGGAACAGGCTTGGAAAAATAGTAGCCCTGTGCCACATCACATGCGACACTCTTCAGGAAGTCAACCTGGTCCTTTGTCTCAACACCCTCGGCTATGACCGACATACCGAGTTCTTTGGACATCTTGACCGAATTGGCTACGATGATCTTACCTCTTCTGGTATCTATAACCTCGTCAATAAAGAATCTGTCTATCTTGATAACATCCACGGGGGCATCCTTGAGCATGTTAAGGGATGAGTACCCCGATCCGAAATCGTCCATCTCGATGGTAAAGCCACTGCCCTTGAGCTCGGACATGACCTTATAAAGAGTCTCCGTATCTTCGGTAAACAGAGTCTCCGTGATCTCAAGCTCAAGCATCTTGGGATTAACACCGTATTTATCGACCAATGCCTTGAGATCCGATACCAGGTCCGTATTTCCTATATGCAGTCTGGATATATTAACGGATATGGGTATCTCAACTCCTATATCCTTCAGTCTGCCAAGATATTTCGCACACTCCTCCCAGATATATTCGTCAATACGTTTAATAAAACCGTTCGATTCGAAGAGCGGGAGGAAATCTCCGGGCATCCTTAAACCCTTTGTCGGATGCTGCCATCTGACCAGTGCTTCGGCTCCGCAGACCCTCATGGTATCCAGTGATATCTTGGGCTGGAGATACATGATGAATTCATTACGTGAAAGCGCTATCTCCATCTCGCTTTCCATCTCAGCCAGCCTGTTCTGCTTTAGCCTGATGTTGTCATCATATACCACAAAGTTGGTGAGCACGTTTCCTTTGATATTCTTTTTGGCCATACGGGCTCTGTCGCACATAAGTCTTACGGGTATATCGCTCTCGTCGATCTTATAGATACCGTAGCTTAAGGTGGAACCGCACCTTGTAGCCTCATCCACATGGAAGCCTAAGGTTATCTTCTCTATATATTCCAGGATCTCCTGCTCATCCTCATATTCAAAAAGTATGGAGAATACGTCAGCCTGATATCTGGCGGCGACACCGTCCCACGGGAGGGACTGATGTATGACTCTGCCCAGCTCTCTCAGGCAGTTATTACCTGCTTCCACACCGAACCTGTCGTTTATGATCCTGAATCTGTCTATATCCACGGATATGATGGCAAAATTCTTGTCGGGATGAAGGAAGAGCCTCTCGGAAGTCTTGCGGTAGAAACACTCCGAATTGCAAAGACCTGTCAGAGAATCATAATCTGCCCTGAATTCAAGCTCTGCCTTTATCTCCATCTCGGCATTTACATCCTGTATGCAGCCTGTGATACGGGCAAGAGCATTTCCCATGCCCATGAGTGTCTGTACCGTGATGGTGAACCAAAGCGATACATTGTATTTATTCACAAGCCTTATGGTTATCTCATGAGTATCGCTGCCAAGCTTTACTCTTCTCATGAAATCCTCATAAAGCTCCCTGTCATCCACATGGGGAGTGAGGCTTTCCAGAAGTGACCATTCATTTACGAAGGCATCCTCGGGCAGATCGAACATGTTCTCGAAGGTGGTGCTCACATAATAATCCTTATCCTCGGCATCATATTCGAATACATATATCCCGGTAAGCTCGTTAACATGCTCGGATCTTTCGTAATTCTTTGCCAGCTCGTTCCTTGCGGATATATCGGTCTTTATCTCCCGGTATCTCCTGCTGGCCACATACTCTTCCACTATGTCATGGGAAAGATCATTGATATCCCTGGCGATGAGGAATACACTGTCCCTTTCGAAGATAGCACTCAGGGAATACCAGTGATAGGAACCGTCCTGATACAGAAGCCTGAGCTTGCTGTCCACTATCTCCCGTCCGATCCTCGATGCATCCCTTAGGGAAGCCGGGGAGGTGGCATACATAAAATCGTCAACATCATCGGGATACACCACATGATTCATATAGTAATCCCTCAGGGCGTCAAAATTCTCGACTCTCTTCTCCACCATGGAAAGGACATTCTCCTCCCTGATCCTGGTGCATTTCATCTTGTCGAGATCAACTTCCCATATGATATCCTGGATCTTCTGCATCGCCTTGTTGTAATGCTTCGTGCTCTCATTGACCGCTTCGAGCTGCTCGGAGATATCCTCCTTGGTATCGGCGATGATATAGACCTTTATGTTGTTCCTCATGCGAAGACGTGTGGCCCTGGTATGTATGACACGCCTTAATCCCGGTGAATACACATCCGTGTCAACGCTGGACTGATCACCGTCGAATTTGTTCAGAGGACAGTCCTGACAGGGCTCGTTCTGACCCTTGATGATCTTGTAGCAATACCCGAGGCTCTCGCCGGGTATCCTCTCGTTTAGGGCATCATTCTTGTAGAGTAGGTGTCTCCTCTCATCTACGGCATATGCCCAGGTCTTTATGGGATCGAGGATGTTCTGTACCAGCTCCACATCGTGAAGAGATACGTTCTTACCGACGAACTGCTCCTCATCCTTTATGGTTTCCGTATAGAGGGAGTATGTATTCTTATGTCTGTCGACTGAAGCAGAGAGAGCATCCGCAGCCTTGGAGTAAAGCTCGGTGATGTTAAGCTCGGCACCGTGCTTGACTGTGGCTATACCTATGGATACCACTTCCTTGAGATTCTCGCTGAACTCTCCCCAGGATATCCTGAGGGAAGAGATGATGGACGATGCCCTGTCACACAGGATCATGTCATCATTTATACCGATAAGAGAAGCAAATATGGTATCGTCCCCTCCGAATGCCACCATATCCGACGCCCTCAGGACTCCCTGTACGACATCGACAGCATTCTTCATGGCAGTATCGGCAAAATCCCGGCCCTTGATACCAGCCAGGTGCTTGTAATCCATAAGTCTTATGATGTACAGATTGGGGGTGTCATATATGGGCATTTCATTGATATGATCGGAAAGACGTGCAAAGAAATCGATCCTTTCGTTGGCAGGATCGTATTCCACCTTTTCCAAGGTGCCCCTTAAGCTTCCGTCATGATCCATCTCGGATATGAACACCTGAAAATAAGGAAAGTTGCCCTCCAGATCCATAAATCTGAAATATCCGAAGTTCTTATGTGACAGATCGAATTTCTGCGAGAAGAAGCTGACGGCAAGCTTGCAGTCATCTAAATGAACCTTGGCTCCTATCTCAATATTGTTAACAAATGGCGATACTACATTGCCACAGGGCAGGAATTCGGACACGGAATTATCAAAGATCATCTTGTCCTCATCCTGATAATATTTAAAGGGTACCCTCATATACCACACTCCTTAAGACCTATGTAGTTATTTTACCATTTTACAGGCATTTTACAATAGATAATCGGCCAATACCCTGTTTGAGATCTCAAGACCCCTGGGAGTAAGGCGCAGATTCCCACCCTCTATCACGGCATAACCCATGGATACGTGATTTGCGGGGATATCCCCGTATATGTCGGACAGCTCTGATCCGAAGCATTCGTAAAAATCGGAGATACAGATCCCCGCTGTCTTCCTTAATCCCAAAAACATGAATTCTTCCATTTCATCCGTAAGACTCAGGATGCGATCCTCCGTATGATCCCTGCCGGGGGCCATTATATATTCCTTTATGTGTGGCGTGTTGGTATACCTGTGGTTCCCCATCCTGGATGCTGCGGATATGCCGAAGCCGGCATAGTCCCTGCCTTCCCAGTATCCCAGATTGTGGATGCACTCACGTCCTAAAAGGGCATGATTGGATATCTCATACCTTTCATATCCTGCCAAAGAGAGAACGCTGCAAACAAGCCTGTCCATATCAAGCGAACAGTCTTCGTCAGGAAGATCCAGTTCCTCCTCCTTCATGCTATAAAAGGGGGTATCCTCCTCTATGATCAGGGAATATGCGGAGATATGCTCCGGCTTCAGTGATATGATCTCATCAAGGGTATCCTCAAGACTTTTCATGGTCTGATGGGGTATGGCTGTCATGATATCAACGCTGACATTCCCTGCCCCTGCATCTTTAATGAGCTCATAGGACTTCAGAAAATCACGGAAAGTATGTATCCTCCCCAAAGCTGCAAGCTCTGCATCCTTTGAGGACTGCACTCCGATGCTGAATCTTGTGATGCCTGCATCCATATATCCCAGGATGCGGTCCATAGCCTCGCTGCGCTCTCCCGGTCCTGCCGGCTCTTGGGGTTCTAGCAAGGCCCCGGTGCCCTTTGTCCTACCTTCTGCTCCGGCAATGGTGAAGGGGTTTATTTCCATGGAGATCTCACAGTTTTCGTTCATATGACATGAGCTTTTGATATGTGTGAGAACATCATCAAAAAAGGAGGGTGGCATGAGACTCGGTGTACCTCCTCCGAAGTACACCGATACCACCTTCCTTGAATGCAGGATATCTTCGCTGTTTTCAATCTCCCTTATGACTGCCTGTCCGTATTCTTCCATCAATGACACAGGAGCCGCCATAGAATTGAAATCGCAGTAGAGACACTTCCTCAGACAAAAGGGTATATGAACGTATATCGATATGTCATCACTCTTCATCAAGCTTCAATACTGACAGGAAGGCCTCCTTGGGAACCTCAACGGATCCTATCTGACGCATCTTCTTCTTACCTTCCTTCTGCTTTTCCAAAAGCTTCTTCTTACGGGATATATCACCGCCGTAGCACTTTGCCAGGACATCCTTCCTCACGGCCTTGACCGTTTCTCTTGCGATGACCTTGCCTCCCACCGCAGCCTGGATGGGGATCTCAAAAAGATGTCTGGGTATCTCACCCTTAAGCTTCTCGCACATCTTTGATCCGCGCTCATAGGCCGAGTCCTTAAATACTATGAAGGACAGTGCATCCACATATTCCTTGTTGATAAGGATATCCAGCTTTACAAGCTCGGATCTCACATATCCCTTCATCTCGTAATCAAAGCTCGCATACCCTCTGGATCTGGATTTTAATGCATCAAAGAAATCATAGATTATCTCGTTTAAGGGGAGATCGTACTTCAGAAGCACCCTGGTCTTTGTGGTATATTCCATGCCCGTCTGGATGCCGCGTCTTTCCTGACACAGCTTGATGATGGCTCCCAGATATTCGCTTGATACCATGATCTCTGCGGATACAACAGGCTCCTCCATATATTCTATCTCGGCAGGATCCGGCAGATTCGAAGGATTTGTCAGTTCTATCATCTCTCCGTCTGTTTTATAGACTCTGTATACAACTCCCGGCGCGGTGGTCACAAGCTCAAGATCGTATTCCCTCTCAAGCCTCTCTGTTACGATATCAAGATGCAAAAGCCCCAGGAATCCGCATCTGAAGCCAAAGCCCAATGCGATGGAAGTCTCAGGCTCATAGGTAAGAGAAGCATCATTGAGCTGGAGCTTCTCAAGGGCATCTCTTAAATTGGGATAATCTCTGGTGTCCTGAGGATAGACTCCGCAGTATACCATGGGATTAACCTTCTTATATCCGGGCAGAGCCTCGCTGCAGGGGAATTGTGCGTTTGTTATGGTATCTCCCACCCGGGTTTCTCTCACATCCTTTATGGAGGCCGTGATATATCCCACGGATCCGGCAGTAAGACTGTCACACGGAATGAACCTTCCGGCGCCGAAATACCCTACCTCGACCACATCCTCCTCGCATCCGTTGGCCATGAACCTTATACGGTCTCCCGGCTTTATGGTACCGTCAAATACCCTGATAAAGACTATAACTCCCTTATATGGATCATAAAGGGAATCAAAGATCAGGCTCTTAAGCGGTTCCTCATCCGAGCCTTCCGGCGGGGGGAGTTTATCCACTATGGCTTCAAGCACATCCTCTATGCCTATGCCGGACTTTGCCGATATCCTGGGTGCCGACGCGGCCTCTATGCCTATGACATCTTCGATCTCGGCAGCTACACGGTCACAGTCCGCAGAGGGAAGGTCGATCTTGTTTAAGACACAGAAAACCTCCAGATCATGATCCATGGCAAGATAGACATTGGCAAGGGTCTGAGCCTCCACGCCCTGAGAAGCATCAACCACAAGTATGGCTCCGTCGCAGGCAGCCAAAGACCTTGATACCTCATAATTAAAATCCACATGTCCCGGAGTATCTATGAGATTGAATATGTATTCTTCGCCGTTTGATGCCGTATAAACCGTACGTACAGCCTGAGATTTGATGGTTATCCCACGTTCTCTTTCCAGATCCATATTGTCAAGGACCTGATCCTGCATCTCCCTCTCGGTTAGAAGGCCTGTCCTCTCCAGTATCCTGTCGGCAAGAGTTGATTTACCGTGATCTATGTGCGCGATTATACAGAAATTCCTAATGTGATCCATCCCAGCCATGATATAACCTCAGATCGGGCAGGGTAAAGGATCCCTACCGGATCTTTGCGATAATAAAACGGCCAATGCAATATACATCGGCCGCCATGATCTTTCAGATAAATGATGATCAGTTCATCTTATTCACTGCCTTTGTAAGGCGGGAAACCTTCCTTGAAACGTTACCCTTATGATATACACCCTTGGAGCCGGCCTTCTCAATGGTAGAGATGGCTGCTTTTAAGGCATCACCGGCCGCACTCTTGTCATTGGACTCGATAGCGGCATACACCTTCTTGATCGAAGTCTTAACACCGGAGCGAACAGACTTGTTCCTGGCTGCTCTCTTCTGGCTGGTAAGGATCCTCTTCTTCGCGGATTTGATATTTGCCATGCTTACACCTCCTATCTTTTAAGAATCATGTCGCTGCCGTGCCTTGCAGCCCTAAGGCCTGATGGCACTCAAACAGTAACAGTATATATTCTCTAAGATGACAGTTGACACGGCTTGTCATCGAAGACAACATAGATACTAATGAATGCACACGAATGCATAAAAACGCATTCAGACACACTCGCATATTATAATTATCCGATCATAACTTGTCAACAGTTATCAGGATAATCTTGTGATAACGTCCCTGAATTCGTCAAGGGCTTCCTCGAAATCAAAGTTATCAAGATACTTGATGCCCTCTTTGAACTGGTGCAGTACGGACTTGTCCTCATAATCAATATCCCTGATGCCATCTGCGATATTGGCGGCGGAATCAAAATCCATATCGTCCATGAAAAGAACTATCTCCTCTACCTTCCTTAGGAAGCTGTCATGGTCTATATCCACCTTTTCGCCGGTATCGGCATCCTTATGGATATCAAGGTATCCGTTTATGGAGTCTACCACACCATCATAGAGAGGCTTCAGCTTAACATGCTGCTCGTCTATACCTGACCAGTTGCCTTCCTTGGCCAGATCCTCCAGAAGCTTGGAATGATCGGACAGCTCATTGGCTCCGATATATCTTGCCGAACTCTTGAGGCCGTGCACTGTTATCCTGTAGTTCTCAAGATCCCTGTTTTTATAATAATTCTCGGCTTCCGACATGGAATCGGAATCCACAAAGGTCTTCAGAAGTTCCTTATATGTTTCCTCACTTCCAAGAACGTTCTGGATCCCTGCCTTGTAATCTATACCCGGCAGACCTTCGACAGGCTCCCCGGTCTCCTCTCCAAGGTTCACCTCTACCTTCCTCACGGGTCCGAAATCCTCAGGTTTCATCTTGTACTTGTCAGGTATCCACTTTGTCATGACATCGGCAAGCTCATTAAGCCTGATGGGCTTGGGCAGATAATCGTTCATGCCTGCGGAAAGGAAAAGCTTTCTTGCTCCCTTTACGGCATTGGCTGTAAGAGCCACTATGGGAACATCAGCGGCTATATCCACATTGAGCCTTCTCATATGGCTCACGCACTCGATACCATCCATCTTGGGCATCATATGATCCATGAATACCAGATCGAAATCCTTTTCCCTGAAGAAAATGTTCAAAGCCTCGTCACCCGACATGGCAGTTTTGATCTCGGCTCCGTACTGTCCTATAAGACCCTTTGCAACCTCCAGATTGACCTTGTTGTCGTCCACGATAAGGATCTTGGCCTTAGGACATACAAAAGGAATGGAGAAGGAATCACCCTTCTTATCCGAGGACTCGGGATCAAATACGGAGGCAGTATTGTCATATACCTCCACGGGAACGCTTACGCTGAAGGTGGATCCCGATCCGTATATGGACTCACAGGTGATGCTGCCATCCATCATGTGGAGCAGATCCCTGCTGATGGATAATCCCAGGCCCACGCCCTTGACTGACTTATTGTTTGATTTATCTACATGCTGGAAGGAATCAAAGATTATCCTCTTCTCCTCCGGCTTGATACCTATACCGGTATCCTTTACATCGACCCTTATAACTCCGTTCTGATCGTTAAGCATCTGATAGGAAACCGTCAGGGTCACGCTTCCGCTGTTTGTGAACTTGACGGAATTTCCCACAAGGTTCAGAAGCACCTGCTTGATCCTCTGCTCATCACCTATCAGACCGTCAGGCACCTCTCCCGATATCCTGATATCGTAGCCGAGGCCCTTTTCCTCCGCGCTCAGAACAGTCATCTGATAAATACTTAAGAGCATCTTGGAAAGTCTGAACTTCTCATGCATTATCTCTATCTGACCTGACTCGATCTTTGAGAAATCAAGTATGCCGCTGATGATGGCAAGGAGGTTATCGGATGAGCCCTTTATTCCCTCGGTGTATTTCCTGCTCTGCTCATCGAGATCATCTTTGGCAAGCATCAGCTCCGAGAAACCCGATATGGCATTAAGAGGTGTCCTGATCTCATGGGATATGGATGAGAGGAAGTCACTCTTTGCCTTGCTGGCATTATTCGCTCTGTCTCTTAAAAGGTATGAGGAAATGCACCTGGTCATCTCCACCAGTGTGGTCTTGGTGTCATCAGACCAGTCATAATACACGTTCAGGTGCTCATAGTCTATATGACCCATAAGCTCTCCGCCGGAATGTATGGGGATCAACAGATGGGATGTGTGCCCCTCCAGATAGCTGCTCCTGAAATCATTGGAATATCCTGCAAGGAAGGATTCGTTCACGATCACGTTGTCGCTTCTTGACATGGCATCGTAGAGCCTTCGAAGATCCGATGTGTCGCTCTCCCTCTTATCCCCGGCCTTAAACCTGCGGTTTCCGGGTATGGAGCTCCATTCATAGAGACAGGTCTCAAGCCCCGGAGTCTCATCCTTTTCAACTATATGTATGCTGACTATATTAAAGAGGTTGCCGATGTACTCCAGCAGCATGATCATGGAGCTCTCGATATTTTTTGAATGCTCCAGGATGTTAAAGGTAAAGCTCACGGCGTCATAGTTCAGTTCGTTACTCTTTCTGTGGGAGATGATCTCAGTAGTCTCCTCCCCGCCTACAAACCTCAGGAATTCTTCCTTGGTCCGGCAGAATCTTATGACATAATCAAGACCGTCGACCTCTTTGTCTCCGGTATAGATATGCTCGAGAGAATGCTCAAGGCTTGAATGGATAAGTGTTATCATGCTCTCGTCCGTATCCGTCATAAAGGCGGCAAAGGTCCCGGCATTGATCCTTATGATATAATCCTCCTCCTTGAGTACCGACGACAGACTGTCGCCCACACGGGAGATTATGGCATCCATGAAGAAACTTCCGTACTGCTCCACGATGAAGTCCAGGTTCATTATCTTGAAAAAGAGATAGAACATACTTCCTTCACTCTCTCCTTCAAGCTTTTCTATGAGCCTTTCTCCTATATTCCAGGTATAGAAGCCGGTGGTGGGATCCAGCTTGGCATTCTCGAGGAAATCCTCATCCTTCCTGCGCTCTTCGGTGATATCCTCAACCTTTCCGACTACACGGATCTTCTCCTCACCCTTCTTGACTACTCTGCCTTCGATACGTATCCACTTGAACTCTCCGGGATCATTGGTGCACAGCCTGACCTTCAGAGCCCCTTCCTCGGAGCCGTTCAAAAGGCTTATGACCTTACCTATGTCATCATGATGTATGAGCTTGCCGCTGGAAAGATAATCCATGGCATGGGGCACCACATGCTCCTTGGAGTTATCGACTCCCGGATCATTTATGGCTCCGTAGTATGTCAGCACGTCGGTCTGATATACATAGTCAAAGATCACATCATTGGATCCCTCAAAGGCCAGCCTGTATCTCTCCTCCTCCGTGGAAAGCTCCAGGAAAAGTTCCTCCTCGCTGGACAGATGTCTTCTGGCAAAGCCTCCGACTATGACAAAAACAGGGAAAAGTATGACAAACTCAATACTGGAATTGACAGCCCTGGGAATAAAAGACTCCATGGCCTGTGTAAGGCTTACAGGATCCTTGTCCGAAAAAAAAAGTCCCATGGATTGGATCATCAATGATAAGAGCATCATAAAATAAGTGAAGATGCCCGTTATGATCAAAAGGGGTATATCGAGATATATAAGTCCCACGGCAAGTCCGATAAGAAATCCCATATCCACGGCAGTGCCCGGCATCAACGATATCACGGCTGCAGTCGCGGTGATGCTTATGGCTATGAAATACTTCAGGAATCCGTATGGAAATCCGCTTTTCAGCAGGATAAACGGCACAACAGTGGCCACAAAGATCTCCAACGATACGCCTATGAGCTCCTTTGTGGTGATGGGATATATCCCGGTCCTTGAACATATGATAAGAACAGGGATGGAGATCGCACAGAAAACAAGCACTCTGCACAAAACAGGCGTAATCGTCTCCTCATAAGATCTGTAATTCCTCAGTTTATCTCCGTATGTGCCCATTATCCCTCAAATCCGACAGTAACATAGAAAGCATTGCTGCTGGTATCCTCCCTCACATCCGTGACAGTACCGTTAAGATCATGCAATGCTTCCTGTCTCTTAAAATTACCGGACATGGCAATCGCCGGTACTATAGTATAATATACCACAAGTCCGCCTTTTAGATACCCCTCTTCTACACGAACTTTTGCACCCTTTACTATCTGGGGGTACTCGATCTCCATCTTGAATTCAATCTCTCGCATTCAGCTGGCTCCCGGACATGGTATGCACATCCATACCATTGATAACGACCCTGTCGTTGGCGACTATGACGATACATTCCCTGCCGTCGATCATCCTTGTCTCTATAAGATCCGACCTGTCGGGATTGACCCTTATGACCACATCCGGTGTCCTTATATCTATCTTCTTTATCCCGGTAAGGTTCGAAGCCTGTATCGACGTTTTATCCTTATCCTCGGCATCCGTGGTATTCTTTACGACCTCATCGTACTTCCAGTCAAAATCCTCCATGGTGTCCGAAGAGATGCCGCTTTTTTCAAACACCTTTCTTATTTCCTTCTTATCCATGAGATAAGGCTCATCATCCTGTGAATGATCCCTTATCATGATCCTCACATTGTCATTAATGGCCATCACATCCTGAAGGCTTATGTCTTCTCCCAGAGTCTCCTCCACCACCGTGTTGAAAAAGTCCGCCTGAGTCTTGGCGCTTAATGGAGGCATGGCTCCAAACATGGCATCTATGAACTCCTCCTGCATCTCCTCGCTCTTCTTGGTGTAATAGAGCATGGAGTGGACGTCGGCGCATCTGTCATTAAAAGCGGGGAATACAAACCCGTGTGAAGGATCCGCAACTATCCAGTCCCTTATCTTCTCAGATATCCTGTTCTCCTTGGGATCGTATGACAGGCTTCCCTTCTCCAGCTTGACGGGGCAGATGGCGCACATGATGTGATCATACACGCTGTCGGAGGCATCCTCCATGCCGATCAGATCGGTTGTCCTGCCCGGCACATCATAAATGGCATGGATCAGTATTATATAGAACTTCTCCACTGTATCATAGTCCTGAATGATCCTGTCGTAGAATTCATCTATGAGACTGTCATCCTCGAGATGAGAATCCCGAAGCTTCAGCAGAAACTGAGCCTTGCCCCCGTCCTGCTCCTCTGCAAGGGGGAATTCCAGCTCTATCTGATTCTTCCCGATCTGTCCTGTAAGGATCTTCCTGAAGATCTCAAAATATTTATGCTGCTCATCCTCCGCGGAAAGACTCATGAAAGCCTCCTTAGAAACGAACTGCTTTTCCTTTTCATTATTAACAAAGCATCCGCAGATACGGTCTATGGCGCAGTTGTCTATGCTAAGCTGCTTCTTGATCTCTTTGATCTCTTCTGATGTCATCTTATACCTGCCTTAAAATGCGGGATCACAGGTGAGATGGATCCCTAATTTTCTGAATACTGCCTCATCAACAGATGAAAGCATTACGGTGGAATGAGCTTCACACCCTCTAAGATACGGGAGCTGCTCAAGGGTCAGCTTTGCCTGAGGATCCGTAGCAGCGGACACGGAAAGCGCTATGAGCATCTCATCGGTATGAAGTCTTGGGTTATGCGCACCCAGATATTGCGTCTTAAGTGTCTGTATAGGCTCTAATGATTCCCTGGTTATGAGGTGTACGGGATGAGCGATACCGGCATTGAGCTTAAGAGAGTTGATAAGACATGAAGCAACTGCTCCCAGAAGGTCATTGGTCCTGCCCGTCATGATACGGCCGTCATTAAGCTCGATGGCAGCGCAGGGAGTGCCTGTCTCCTCCATCCTTTCTCTGGCTGCTATGACAACCCTTCGATCCTCCGGCTTCACTCCTGCCTGCTTCATCACAAGCTCAAGCTTCCTGACCACATCAGCCGTGACATTGCCAAGCTTCTGATCGCAGACGCCCTTGAAGTATCTCCTGATGATCTCCTGTCTTGACGCCTCCTGACACAGCTCGTCGTCCGTGATGCAGTTACCTACCATATTGACACCCATGTCTGTAGGTGATTTATAAGGGCACTCTCCGAATATCTCCTCAAACATGGCCTGCAGCACAGGAAAGATCTCTATATCCCTGTTGTAATTAACCGTTGTCTCACCATAAGCCTCAAGGTGGAAAGGATCGATCATATTCACGTCCTTAAGGTCCGCAGTGGCGGCCTCATAGGCCAAATTCACAGGATGCTTCAGAGGCAGATTCCATATGGGGAAGGTCTCGAACTTGGCATATCCTGCAGTTATTCCCCTCTTATGCTCATGATATACCTGTGAAAGACATGTGGCCATCTTGCCTGATCCGGGTCCCGGGGCGGTGACCACCACAAGAGGCCTTGTGGTATGGACATATTCGTTCCTGCCGTAGCCCTCGTCCGAAACTATCTTGTCCACATCACCGGGATACCCTTCTATGACATAATGCAGATAACTGTTGATGTTATGAGCCTCCAGCTTCTGTCTGAACTTATCGGCAGCAGCCTGTCCGGTGTACTTTGTTATGACCACCGAGGAGACATAGAAGTCCATGGCCCTGAAGTTGTCTATAAGCCTTAAGACATCCCTGTCATAGGTTATCCCCAGGTCTCCCCTGGTCTTATTCTGTTCTATGGCATCGGCGGATATGACACATACTATCTCTGCCTGATCCTTCAGATTGGCCAGCATCTTGAGCTTGGAATCCGGCTCGAAACCCGGCAGTACCCTGGATGCATGATAATCGTCAAACAGCTTGCCCCCGAACTCAAGGTAAAGCTTGTCGAATTTTGCTATCCTCTCCCTGATGTGCGAGGACTGTATCTCACGATATTTATCGTTGTCAAAACCTGTTCTGTTCACTCTGAAAATCCCCCGAAATGCTTTTAAAAATACAGATAAGATTATACAATCTATTGATATGAGCGTCAAAGAAAAAACGAGTTATGCTATCCTTCACTGTTTTGACGCCCGAAGCGGCCAAATACAGCGCAGTACATCACAAAAAGCAGCAGGGAGACAAGGGAGACCATGATGCCCTCCTTAAGATGCGGTATGTGATATCTCAATATGATCTGATGATACCCGGGCTGCAGCGGTATCTGCATGAGCATATCGTAAAACAGCTTCGTATCGTTTTTATTCAGCCCGTCTACAGTGACCTCCCAGCCGCTGTCATAGGGCATGGCAAGCACCAGGTCCCTGCCCTCCGGGATATCTATGATCCCTTCGATATGGTCGTTTGAAAAATCGGTGACGGTCAGGCTGTTATTGGAAAGCAGGATCTTAAGCTGCTGCATGTTTACCGGGTCGAATCTGTATACGGACAGAACGAAGTATTCGTCCTTATGCTCATCATCCGCCTCAAGCTCTATCACATCATCCTTATCAAGCCTTCCCAGATCCATGATGCTGTTATGATCCATGTCGGAGAACTCCCCGTAAAGCTCACCCTGCCTGTATTCGTTGATCTTTTCTATATCTGCGGTGGTATAGGCATAATAATGCCCCTCCTCGGGTACGGTGAAGCCGGTACTTCCCTCCTCTTCCCTGATATCCGATATGTCCATCTTATGAAACACCTCATCCCCCATCAGGTCCACACAGGCCTGATTCTGCCGGTCTATGGGGTCCGAGATCTCATACAGGGTGGCATCAAGTGTGTAGTCCCCGCTGGGCACCGTATAACCGAAGGGAAGTGAGAAAAGATTCATATACAGGTAGTCACCATCCTTTTCCTCCTGATAATAAGCCACATCGTAATCAGTCCCGTTGTTTCTGAAATCATCCGCCAGGATATAGTCGATACCAAGTATGGCCATGGTAAATGGTGTAAGACCCGATGCCATGTAGTGGACCCTGGAGCTCTTCATGCCGAATTCCCTGTAGAATATCTCCTTCGCACTGCTGATGGTGGATGAAAAGTAGGAATCATTGGCATATCCCATGAGAGCTCCCTCGTTCCTTATGTTCTCATCCACTGAAGCAAATCTGGTGAAATGTCCCTGATTATGCCTGTTGTCCTTCATGGCGGTCTGAACCAGGGCCTGGTAGTTATCGAATTTGGAATAATAGCTGCTCCTCTTCACATCCCTGTCTGCCTCCACGCAGAAATTGATCAGAAGCTCAGCCACAAGGAATGCGGAGAAAGCCGCCTTCCCCCACTTCATATATATCTCCTCGTATCTTATGAACACGATGAAGTTGATGATATAAGCCAGAATAAAAACCCCGTTGACCACCCAGGTATAATCATTCACATGGGTATCATCCCTTGCAAAGCAGAAGGCTGTAAGGGTCATAAGTATCAAAAGCAGCGGCGATGCAAACAGATATATCCTTTTGATATCCTTAACCCCCTCCAGTGTGTCATATACCATGGTGATAAGTAGCATGATATACAGATATCCCTCTCTGGCGGGGATGGAATCCGGATAATTAAGCCCGTGCCATATGTATTCCAGCACATTGGTATTGAAGGAAAGCAGAAAGAAAAGAGCCAGCACCCCCTTTGCTATCCTGCTCCCAAGGCTTATCCTGCCGTTTGCAAAGAATAAAGGCAGTATCAAAAGCACCAGCAGTGTGGCATATATATTCGGATCATGTGCCAGTCCGTCCTCCGGCTCCACCAGAAGAAGCGACCTTAAAAGCAGCGTTGGCACAGACATATAGAATTTGATCCTTTCCGGAAAGTTGTGCCTGGAAAAGGTGGTATGTGTCAGGGCAGCGGCTTCGGGTATCAGGAGTACTCCGTTAAGCCCGGCGGATATCAGCGTAGAGAAAAAGATCCTTACTAAAGAAGTGAATGTATCCTTTATCCCCCTTTTGGCTTCTATGGCGCATACCATGAAATACAGTACCAGATATATGCAAAGGACCATGGCCATATAGTAGTTGGTGAATACGGTCAGGGTAAGAAAGATAATGTACTGCATGGAGCTCTCGCCCTTCATAATCCTCTCAAAGCCCATGATCACCATGGGAGACAGGGCTATGGCCCACATCCACATAACATTCCAGCTGTAAGCTGCCACGTATCCTGAGAATGCGTAGCACAGGCTCATCATGATCACATAAAGCGGCTCTACCCTGTCATTCCTGTACCTTAAGTACCTGCACATGAATGCGGCGGAAAGCGCTATCTTAAGCTGGGTAACAGCGGTAAGATACTCCAGGGTCACCTTCTCGGGGAGATATACGGCAAGGAAATTCAAAGGATCCGAAAGATAATAGACGAACATGGCATAGAACGAGTCCCCCAGTCCCAGATCAAAGCTGTAGGACAGATTCTCCCCGTTAAGGAGCTTTCTCCTAAGCTCCATCAAAAAGGGCAGATACTGATGATACATATCCTTTTTTAAGAAGGAGTACTCTCCGAAGGGATAGATGCCGGTTATGATGTCATAGAGCAGAATAAGGACCAGTGCCGCAGCAAAGGCTGTCAGACATATCTTAATTGTGCTTTTTTTCAGATCACTTATCGAAAAGTTCATAATACTGAAGCTTCTTGTATTCCTTCGTAAGATCGTCTTCTGCTGCTTCCTTATCGCTTATGACGTTTCCTTCACCGTCCTGTATCCTGACCGCGGAGAATACGGGATATCTCTCCTGCATGTCATCCAGAAACTCTCTGTAGGGGCTCATGCCCAGTCCCGCAAG
>CAMOIV010000014.1 GCA_946616305.1 uncultured Lachnospiraceae bacterium
TGATCGATCGGCAGATCATAGGGTTGGCAAAATGAACGTTAATGAAAAAAAGATAAGGTTGAAGCTGAATGACGATACGCTGGAGGAAATTACCGGTGGGGAGTGTGATAACAGTGCTCCTTATATAACATTTGTTAATGACGGAACCGATGAAGGCGGCAAAGGGGAGGGATGAAGCCCGGTGGATATATCCTCGATAAAGACACCCCAAGAAAATGGTAGATCATGTATCTAATAATATATATCTTATTGATCTCACTGATCACTTTTGTCTGCTTCGGAGTTGATAAATGGAGGGCCGCTAATCATAAGTGGCGGATCAGTGAAGCAACTCTTATAGGACTGTGTGTGCTCGGAGGGTCCATCGGAGGCCTTTCGGGCATGTTTTTATTCCATCATAAGACGAGGAAGCCCTTGTTCGCCATAGGGGTTCCCTTGATCCTCATCGCCCAGATACTGGGCATTCTCTGCATCCGATCCCTGTTTGCATAGCTGATATATCATCATCCTTGCCATGCGCTCTGTGACAATGATGTATGACTTCTTGTGGCCTTGCCCCAAGAAGTCATGATATCCCGCGGAGTTTTGACTTGACGGATAAGAGATCATGAAGCAAGATGGATGAGTATCAATGCATGGAGGCATCAAAGGGGGAAGAAATGTATTATCTCATAGACACAAAGCTTACGGAGTGTACCGCAGACGAATGCCATGCCGCCACCGGCCAGTATGTGGCTGTGCTTACGCCGGAGGAGTGGACGAAGGAACGGGATTCCTTTGAAATGGGTATCGACATGGAGCCGGATATCCTGGATATACACAATACCACGGCAGAGGTGAACTATGATTCCGTAACAGGTACCTTCAAGGTCCCCAGGAGAAATGACCTGTCCGGAGATGATGACAGGTTCGCCTTTGCACTTGACGAAAAGGGGATCGTATTTATAGATCCCGGCGATACCGCAGCAAAGGTCATAAAGGGCATAACCGGTACGAAGAAATGGAGACTGCCAAGCCTTGAAAGGTTCATCTATGATTTTCTCGAGCAGATGATCCATGGTGATTCGCTGCTGCTTGATAATTACGAAAAGGAGCTGGACGGTATCGACAGTGATATAGACAGCGGTAAGGATGCTGACCTTGCAAGACTCAGTGACATCAGAGTGGAGCTTAGGGACCTTCGGACCCACTACAGTCAGCTCATCGATATGGCTCAGGAATTCGAGGAGAATGAGAACAATTTCTTCAAGCCCGATAATATAAGGTATTTCAAGCTGTTCTCCAACAGGGTATCAAGACTTCACGGCACGGTGAATTCACTTCTTGATTATACCGCGCAGATCAGGGATACCTATCAGTCAAGGCTGGATGTCCAGCAAAACAGGATTATGACGGTACTTACGGTGGTCACTACGGTATTCATGCCCCTGACTCTCATCGCCGGATGGTACGGCATGAACTTCAGATACATGCCGGAGCTTGACTGGGTAGGGGGATACCCTCTTGTGATCGTAGTATGTATCCTGATAGTGATATGCTCTCTTGTATTTTTCAAACGCAAAAAGTGGTTATAACATGACGGACAGAAGGATACTCATAACAAACGATGACGGTATAGATTCACCGGGTATAATAAGGCTTGCCAGGGCTGCTTTAAACTTCGGCAGCGTCTTCGTAGTGGCACCTGAGAGGGAGAACAGCGGGGTATCCCACAGCATATCCCTGAGGCATTCCGTTATGGTGCATCCTTACGATTTCCCGGTTAAGGGCGTAGAGGCCTACTCCTGCAGCGGAACTCCGGGAGACTGTGTAAGGGTGGGAAGCCTCAGCATCATGAAGGAAAGGCCGGATGCGGTGCTGTCGGGGATCAATTACGGATATAACGTTGCGACGGACATACAGTATTCCGCAACAGCGGGAGCGGCTTTTGAGGCCGAGTTTCAGGGATTTCCTGCCATAGCCCTCTCGGAGGGAGCCTGTGACATACATGAGGTCACTGACAGATATTTAGGCGAGATACTTGAAGAGCTCATGGGCAGGGAATATGTACCGGGATATATGTATAATGTGAACTTCCCTGGCTGCCCCTTAAGTGAATGCAAAGGCATACTGTGGGACAGAAGGGTTTCAAGGCAGATATTCTACAAGGATCACTATAATGTCCTGCAAAAACTTCCCGACGGCGGAATGGAGCTTATGGTAGAGGGAGTTCACGAGCCCGTATCCGAAGAGGGGACCGACTATGGTGCCGTATTGGATAACTATGTATCCGTAGGGCGGGTCTCAAACATCAGTTGACCTTAAGTTATGTAATAACTAAAATAGAATCGGGGACGGGGTTAGTGGTCCATTTTGACACGATTCTGTCATAGATTCTGTCATAAACTTAATCGTAACAGAAGGAATAATGAGAAGATATCAGAAGAAGATGCTGCTGGAGCTTACGGATACCTTAAACGAGGCCCATGAGCAGGCAGTGAAGGAGATAAAAAACAATAACGGACAGATGGCGGTGGGCCTTTTGGGACAGTGCCAGGAGTGTGCCGACTCCATGGGTGAGATCATCCAGGAGAGCGAAGGAGGGGATTCCCCTGTTATCGCCGTGCTGACAAAGTACTGCGAGAAGCTCTATGAGATCAGTCTCGATGTGGACAAGGGCAAGGCCTCCGACTCTTACGTATCCAAGATACTCCTGAGATCTTATAACGACATCAAAAACGGCATCATCAATGACATCCCGGAAAAGCTGGAAACCGTTTTTCTTCCCTACAAGGCATCCATGTGGGACAGCCTTGAGTCTGTATGGAAGAAGGCCGATGCAGATCCCAACTGCGATGCCTATGTGATACCCATCCCTTATTTTGACAGGAATCCCGACGGCAGCGCCAGAGAGGAGCATTATGAGGGAGGGCAGTATCCTTCATATGTTCCGGTGACGGATTTCAGAAAATACGATTTTGAAGGAAGACACCCGGACAGGATATATATCCATAACCCCTATGACGAAGGTAACTTTGTCACCAGTGTGCATCCTTTCTTTTATTCCAAGAATCTTAAGAACTTTACCGACGAGCTTATATATATCCCTTATTTCGTCCTTGCGGATCCCGATCCGGATAACGAGGCGCAGCTGGAGAGGCTGGCTCATTTCGTCACCGTGGCAGCGGTGATAAATGCGGATAAGGTCATAGTCCAGTCCGAGGCCATGCGCAGGGCCTATATCAAGATCATGACCGAGCAGACGGGGAGCAATACCAGACAATACTGGGAGCAGAAGATATCGGGAGAGGGCTCGCCCAAATTCGATAAGATAGAGAATACAAAAAAGGAAGACATCGAGATCCCCGAGGATTGGAAAAAGGTGATGCAAAAGAGCGACGGCAGCATGAAGAAGCTCATCATGTACAACACCGGGGTGCAGGCTCTCATAGACAATGACGAGAAGATGCTTGATAAGATAGAGGATGTACTTAATGTATTCCGGGAGAATAAGGACGAGGTCACGCTGCTGTGGAGACCACATCCTCTGATAGGGGCCACCATCAGCTCCATGAAGCCTCATCTCCAGCAAAGATATGCAAAGATACTGGAGGAATACCTTACAGGAGGCTGGGGCATATATGATGACAGCCCGGACCTTGACAGAGCGATAATACTAAGTGATGCATACTACGGAGACAGAAGCTCCGTGGTGGAACTTTATAAAAGGACCGGAAAGCCCATAATGATAGAGAATCCGGATATATTGGAAAAAGAGGGGACGGGAGAGAAAGATGGCTGATTTTGAACTGATGGCGTCCATGATGTGCGCCAATTACGGTAATCTGGAAAGGGAAGTCAGGGAGCTTGACGAGGGAGGCATAGATTCCTTCCACATAGACATTATGGACGGCAGGTATGTGCCTAATTTCGCCATGTCCCTAAATGACATGAAATTCATACGTTCCGCCACCGACAAGCCGCTGGACGTGCATCTCATGGTGGAGCACCCCAGCAATACCGTGGAGCTTTTTACCAGATGCTTAAAGGAAGGAGATACCATATATATCCATCCAGAGGCCGAGTACCATCCCTCCACCACCCTGCAGAAGATAATAGATGCGGGACTGACTCCGGGAGTCGCACTTAATCCCGGTACCAGTACGGAAAGCTCCAGGATGCTCCTTCGTATCGTAAAGAGAGTCCTGGTAATGTCCGTGAATCCCGGAAATGCGGGACAGATGTTCCTGCCTTACATCCGTGAGAAATACTCCGAACTCCTGGAGATAAAGGATGAGATGGGATTTGATATCTACTGGGACGGAGCCTGCGGAGCGGATAAGATAAAGGAATACGCACCCTTGGGAGTCAAGGGCTTTGTGCTGGGAACCACAGTGCTTTTCGGAAAGGGAAGGCCATATGGCGAGACCTTAAGAAAGATCAGGAATCTGGAGATCTGACAGAGGATGAATGCAGCGATCTTATTATCCGGGGGCATCGGAACAAGGATAAACTCCGACATACCAAAGCAATACATACGTATAGGGGATCACATGACCATAACATATGCTCTGGGACCCCTTATATCTACGCCTCTTATCCATGCCATATATATAGTAGCGGCAGAAGAATACAGAGAGGATATCACTTCGGATGCCGGGAAGCTGTATAAAGGGGCTGCGGATAAGATCAAGGGCTTTGCCGATCCGGGTGTGAACCGTCAGGGCTCCATACTCTCCGGTATGGAAAAGATCCTTGACGATATGGGATCAGCAGATGCGTCGGATATAAGCGATGATGATACCGTACTTGTCCATGATGCCTGCAGACCCGGGATATCTGCGGAGCTGATAGCAGCCTGTTATGAGGCTCTTGAAGGATGTGACGGAGTGATGCCTGCTCTGCCCATGAAGGATACGGTATATCTGGGAGATGCCGGGGACAGGATAGGAGGACTCCTTGACAGGAGCAGGATATATGCGGGTCAGGCGCCGGAGCTTTTCAGGCTGGGAAAGTATCACCAGGCGAACCTTGCCCTGCTTCCCGATAAGATACTTAAGATAAACGGGGCATCCGAGCCTGCGGTGATGGCAGGGATGGATATAAGGATGATCCCGGGAGATGAAGCAAATTATAAGATCACCACAGATGCGGATCTTGCCCGTTTTCGTGAGAGCATGGAAAGGGCTGAAGGCAGGGATGACAGGATCAGTGAATAAGGGCCGGATCACAGGGGCTCCCGCGGACAGACTCCGTGGGAGTTTTGAGGTGTATGACAGAAGAGGCCAAAAAGCGGAGGATAAGGGATGAAGGCCTGGGTTTTACATGACATAGGCGATATCAGATATGAGGATATTACCATGCCTCCTATCAAGGATCATGAGGTCAGGATAAAGGTAGCCGCCTGCGGTATATGCGGCTCGGACATACCCCGTGTGTACAAGACGGGGGCTCACAGGATGCCTCTTATCCCCGGACATGAATTTGCGGGAGTGGTACATGAGACGGGAGGGGCAGCGGATCCTTCCCTTAAGGGCAAAAAAGTGGGAGTATTCCCTCTGATACCATGTAAGAAGTGTGGACCCTGCCTGAACTCACATCCCGAAATGTGCAGGGATTATGATTACGTAGGCTCCAGACGGGACGGAGCCTTTGCAGAATATGTGGATGTCCCGGAATCAAACCTCGTGATCCTGCCGGAAGGGATCCTCCTCCGGGAGGCTGCCATGCTGGAACCCATGGCGGTGGCGGTCCATGCCATGTTTCTGGGGATCATGGATGGAGAGGGCGAAATATCAAAAAACAGCAGGGTGGCAGTCTGCGGCCTGGGCACCATAGGATTGCTCCTTGCCATGTTCTTAAAGGAAAGAGGGTTTGAAAACCTGTATGTGATGGGCAATAAGAACAGTCAAAGAGAAAGGGCCCTGAAGCTTGGGATAGCAGAGGACAGGTACATAAACAGCAGACCGGAGGATCCCTTTGAGGGATCGGAAATAAAAGAGGACGGCTTTGATCTGTATTTTGAATGTGTGGGAAGAAACGAGTGTCTGAGCCTGGGGGTGGGATACCTCTCCCCCGGCGGCAGGATGGTCACCGTGGGCAATCCGTACTCTGATATGACTCTTGACAGAGATACCTACTGGAAGATACTCAGGAACCAGCTTACCATACGGGGCACATGGAACTCCACCTTTCTGCAAAGAGACGGCAGGGAGGAGATCAATGACGACTGGGATTATGTCATAAGGCGGCTTAAGGATAAGAGAATACGGCCCGGAGAGCTTATCTCCCACAGGATGCCCCTTGAAGAACTGGAGAGGGGCCTGCATATCATGAGGGACAAGACCGAGGACTATTGCAAGGTGATGACTGTATCCGATGACGGTGTGATATCATGACGGGAAAAGGAAAGGTAGTCGTTGGTATGTCCGGCGGGGTTGATTCATCCGTCAGTGCATATCTTTTGAAGGAGCAGGGCTATGAGGTGGTGGGTGCCACCTATGACTTCTGGCACGATGATGACGATCCAAAGGATATATACAGGAATCTTTCGGATGCATCGGAGGCAAAGGAGGTCTGCGACGCCATAGGCATACCTCATTATGCCGTAAATCATACAAAGCTCTTCCGTGAACAGGTGGAGGAGAGGTTCTGCTGCGAATATCTCAAGGGCAGGACACCCAATCCCTGTATCATCTGCAATGAAACTGTGAAATGGGAAGCCCTTATGAGGTCCATGAAGGAGCTTGAGGCAGACTATGTGGCAACGGGCCATTATGCCGATGTCATAAAGCTTGATAATGGCAGATACAGTGTAAGAAATGCAGCCTTTGCTGCAAAAGACCAGACATATGTGCTTTACCGCCTGACGCAGGAGCAGCTGGGCCATACCTTATTTCCCATGGGAAGTTACGATAAGAGCGAGGTCAGACGGATCGCGAAGGAGGCAGGACTTGCGGTTGCAGCCAAGAAGGACAGCCAGGATATCTGCTTCATCGACGACGGGGATTACGCCGGATATATAAGGAGTAAGACCGGGGGCAGCGGAAAGAGCGGTAATTTCGTATTAAAGGACGGCACCGTCTTGGGCCCTCATAAGGGTATCGCAGATTATACCGTAGGACAGCGCAAGGGTCTTGGCATAGCCTATGAGAAGCCTTTGTATGTATGCGCCATAGACCATGTGACGGGAGACGTGGTGCTGGGAGATAACAGGGATCTGTTCTCAAAGAACCTTACGGCATCAGGTATAAGGTACATGGGCGAGGAGTCCTTCGATGAAAACAGGTCATACAGGGCGAAGATCCGTTATTCCCAAAAGAGTGTGCCCTGCAGGGTAGAATATACGGGTGATGACACCATAAGAGTCATATTTGATGAAGAGGTCAGGGCTGCCACACCGGGCCAGGCTGTGGTGATATATGATGCTGACCATATCGCAGGAGGTGGAACCATACAGTGAACGGGCAGGCTTTGGGAGAGATGAGTCTGGATGCCAGGATAAGGAAGATGAGGAGTTATCTGTTGTACGGGGGAGCGGCTTTCATCATCCTGGGCTTATGGGACGGCATAAAGACAGGGCTGTATATGTATTTTCACCCCGCAGAGGCACTTGAGGAGTTCTACTCGGGGGATCAGCTGCAAAACTATGATGAATCAATGTATTATACCATCATGGTGGTGATCATCCTTGCCTTTTTCCTCATATTCTTCACCCTCAGAGTGTATATAGGATTGAAGGCTGTCAGCGTGGCAAGGGGCAGGAACACCAAGGCCAGAGTCTATGTAGTGCTTACGGTACTGTATACCATAGGCACTGTCTACACAGGTATAGATGAAATACTGCATCCGGTGGTGAGAGAAGCTCACGAAGCACACCTTATAAACTTCATCATAGAGACGAGTTCACTGCTTGTTATGATCATTATAATAGTATCGTCGGTTTCCTTATGGAAGCTTGATAAGCAAAAGGCTGCGTCACAAGCGCAGGGAGGATGACAGTGCAGGAGGATTTTCATTATTATGCTACATACTGTGCTGCATATATAGCAGGATACTCCCATGAGGAAAGCCTCAGGGTGGCTTATGCTGCCCAGTTTGTGGACTGCTGCACAAAAACCTTCATAAACAAGGTGAAAGGGCCAAAGGTGGCTGCCACCACTCAGCTTCAGACGGAGCTGGCGGATACCAAACTGGATCTTGCGGGATTGCGTGAGATAACAAGGATCTGGGCCTCCTTTCATTTCCTTCCGGGGGATCTGTATGCCCATATCCCCCGACGCCCCAAGGTATATATGGATGAATACAGGCTCATATGCAATCCCAACGGTGATCTGCTGGTTGACACATTAAGACTTGCCAAGGGAAAGGGGATAGAGGCCTGCGGTCTGGCCATGCATGTACTGGCAGACACCTGGGCCCACCGGTATTTTGCAGGGACACCCTCCTTTGTCATAAATGATGCCGGGGAGTTTTACGAGATCCATAGGACCTTGGATGGGGATGAAGAAAAAAAGATCAGGTTCAGGCACAATCCGGTGGCGCCCGACGATCTGGAGAAGGGTATATTCACCAACAGCATCAATAATTATACCGCCAGGTCCATAATGAACCTGGGCCACGGAAGAGCAGGGCATCTGCCCGATTACAGCTTTGCCGTATACAGATATGTACCGGCCTGGATGAACTACGAGGCCGTGATAAAGGATAATCCGGTGGACTATCGCAATGCTTTCTGCCAGATGATATATGCCATGAAATATCTGAGAGGAGAGCATGAGAAGTTTGAAAAGGAGCGCTACGACGAGGAGAACATAGCTTCATACAGTGACAGGATAGACAGTATCCTCCGCAAAAGACAGCTTTCGGCCTCAGAGGACTGGAAAGCCTTCGGAGAAGAACTCTCGGGCAGTAAGATCCCTGATTTTCAGGTGGACATGTATGTAGATGAATATCTTAATGCCGGTGAGACGGAGAAACCCTCCACCTTCCTCGGGAGATTCTTTACGGCGGCCATCGCTCAAAAGGGTATGGTCAGCAACAGGATATACAGGTCGGGGAACAAGCGCGCGGGCATAGTTATGGATATAAATACCCTGGAGAACATGAACAGGCGCAGATTGCTGATGATCGCAAATAAGACAGGAAAGGCAGGTCTTGATGGAAAGAACAAAAAGAATAGGTAACATCGCCTTCGGGATATGCATGCTCATCGCAAGCCTGATCATGATATTCGACATGGAGGACGGCTACAGGATCATAGTATATTTTCTCATAGTTTCCCTAATATACCGGAGCATTAAGTGTTTTATCTACTTTTTCCTGATGGCGAGGTTTAAGACCGGAGGGATAGTGATATTGTATAAGGGACTGATATTGCTGGATGCGGGAGTTTTTGCACTGGGCCTTGACAACATACCTATTTCCTACGGGATGATCTACCTCATAATCGTTGCGCTCTTATCCGGGGTAATCGATGTGCTTCAGGCGGACCAGTCCAGGAGGATGGAGACCGGGCAGTGGAGATTCCAGTTTGCCTACGGCGCCAGCAAGGTGGTCATAGCACTGCTGTGCTTCTTTTATCTGAACTCCCTCAGGTGGCTGACATATGTTTATTGTGCCGGACTCATAGTATCAGGGGTAACCCGCATATCCACAGCCCTACGGAAAACTGCCGTGGTATATATCGAGTAGGTGTCATGGACAGCATGTTTGACCGCCTCTATGAAAAAAAGAAATGGATCTCCATACTGATCTTTCTTATCTCCATCATCATCATCTTCTCCACAAAAGACAGCGGAGTATGGGCCGGCATCAGATGGCTTGTGGCTCTTTGCACTCTTTCCTTTGCCTTCAGACCCTATCTGTGCCTTCGCTCTTTGAAGGCTACATACGGAGGCTTTGCCTTAAGCCTGGGACTTGGTCTTGCCATATCATTTTTGGCGGCATGGGTTCCTTCCGCTTTGTCCATACTGGGTTTTAACACCTTTACCTGCTATGCGGCGGTTCTTATTCCCGCGCTGATCGGTCATATCCTGTCACTTACGGGCAGGACTTCCTTCAGGTGGAATAAGGACGAGGCTGCAGATTTCATCACGGGCACAGCCCTTTTTTCCCTTCTTTTTGCCATAGGATTCTATATCCGCGGGATAGATGGGAATATATACAGCCAGACCGAGCAGTTTATGGATTTCGGGTTCATGAGGACGATATACCGGCAGGAAGTACTGCCCCCGGAGGATATGTGGTTTTCGGGAGAGAGCCTGAATTATTATTATCTGGGTCAGGCTGCGGCAGTATTCTTATGCAGGCTGTCCTTCGTCACTCCGGAGTACGGTTACGGCCTGATGTTTGTGACCGTGTTTGCAGGTGTGTTCATGATGATCATGACGATAATACAGGCACTGCTGTACACTTTCGAAGGTATCGGCAGGAAGGAGGCCTTTACGGGAGGGCTTTTTGGGGCCATAGCCACTGCCTGCGGTTCCAACGGACATTATATCATCTACGGCCTGCTGCTGCCCTTCCTTGAAAGACTTACGGGAGCGGAGCTTGCGAAGGATTTCTGGTTTCCCGACTCCACAACCTTCATAGGTACAAAGGCCGGCAATGATTTCGGGAAGCATGAATTCCCGGCATACAGCGTAGTGCTGGGGGATCTGCACGCTCATGTATGTAATATGCTCTTTACCCTGCCGCTCCTTGCCATACTTATGGATCTGGTCCTTAACGACCTTAAGGACATTAAGGATCCTACGGACGGAGGGGAAGAGGAGGAGAGGAGGTACCAAGGCTTCACCCATCTGCTCCTTATCGGCATCCTGCTGGGACTGTACAAAGGGACCAATTACTGGGATTTTCCCATATATCTCACCATCACGGTCATGATGATCACTGTTTTTGAGATCAAAGGAAGAGGGATGAGCCTTGCCGCCCTGCAGAATGCAGTGCTGAAATCAGGCTCGGTCTTCTTTGCGGGATTCCTTATCATGCGCCCCTTTGAAATGAAGTTAAATAATGTAACAGAGGGGGTCCACCTCTGCGACAGGCATTCCGATCCCATGGAGTATCTGACGGTATGGGGGCCCTTTATCCTCATAAGCCTCGTACTGTTCGGCTTACTTATACGGGAGATGGCATCGGGTAAAAAGAAGTTCAGGGAATGGCCATCCTCGCACCTTATGGTCATGGTCCTCATAATATGCGCCCTGGGGCTCATCATGATGCCTGAGGTGGTATATGTGAAGGATATCTACGGAGAGAATTATCAAAGGTTCAATACCATGTTCAAGCTTACCTATCAGGCCTTCATCCTTTTCGGTATCATCACGGGGGTCAGTATTCCCTTATTCCTGCGCAAAAAGCGCCTTGGCAGGTGCTACGGCTTCGTCCTTGTGATATTCTGTCTGATATCAGGCACATATTTAGTGAAGTCGGCTGATATGTGGATCGGAAGCCTGGTTGACATAAATTCGAGGAAGGGCCTGTCCGCCTACGGGAATTTCATGTCGGATACAGGGGATTATCGAAGTGAACGGGAGATATTCGAGTATCTGAACAGCGACGGGAGGAAGCATATCAATGTGCTGGAGGGCAGCGGCACCTCCTACAGCACGGACTGTAAGATGTCAGTATTTACGGGAAGCAATACAGTGGTGGGATGGAACACCCATGAGTGGCTGTGGCACGGAGACTGGGATGTTGTGTCAAGGAGAAATGCGGAGGTTCAAAGCTTCTACGAATCCGGTGATATGGATCTTTGCAGGCAGTTCCTTGAAAGATATGATATAGACTATGTATATATAGGCCCTTCCGAGATGTCAAAATATGCCATCGACATAACCGGATTTGCTCCCCTGGCCGATGATATGATGACAGACAGCTGCGGAAACATCCTTCTGGTATATGACTCGGGGGAATAAAGACAGGGGAATAAAGACGGGGGCAGAGTTTTATAAAGGATGAGATATGTGATATCATCCCCTGTGAGAGTAATAGGATAGTTGAAAGGAGATAACCTTCATCCATGGATGATGCATTGAAGAAAAAGGAAAGACGGCTGGTATTTATCATCGCCTGTATCCTCGGTGCGGTCTGCTTTCTCATTATCTACGGCCCCTATGTCCTGAATCCCTTTTATGATGACTGGATCTTCATGACCGGGGAGAGGGATCTTACCCAGCACTATCTCGGATTCTGCATGTACAGATCAAGTCCGTGGCAGTTCCCCATAGGGCTTGTGACCACGGCTTCCTATCCGCACGACATGTCGGTGATATATACGGATGCCATACCCCTCTTTGCCTTTTTCGGCAAGCTGCTGAATCCCATACTTCCGCAGGTTTTCCAGTATCTGGGTATATACGGCATGATCTCCATGATGCTGATGGGAGGCATGGGAGCTCTGCTCATATATGAATATTCCGGGAGGGTGAAGCTTTCTGTCATCCTGTCCCTGTTCTATACTCTGGCGTGGACCATGCTGCTTCGGATGTTTTATCATACATCCCTCACATCACAATGGCTCATACTCATATCCCTTTATCTGTGGAAGAGGCTGGATCTGTCAGCTCACACTCTTAAAAATGCCCTGATCTTTGCGGTATTTTCGGCAGCAGGCATGCTCATACATCCCTATCTCTGGGCCATGAGCGGCGGGATCCTGGCCATGTGCGTGCTGGAGTACCTTATCACCGCCCGTGATATAAAAAGGAGTCTTCTGTACGGCTTCTGCTATATGTTTACGGGAGTCATATGCCTCTATGCCTTCGGGGCCTTTGCCATAGGAAAGGGTGCTAACCTTGGAGCCGGCAAATACGAGGCGAATCTCAATACCCTCTTTAATTCCATGGATCACGGCATACTGCCGGGACTTCCGGTGACGCTGCTGCAGTACGAGGGCTTCGGGTATCTGGGACTTGGCATATTGTTCATATCGATAGTGGGTATACTGACCTTTATAGTGAGGATGAGAAAGCCCGTACTGGACATCCATCGCCTGTTTCTCTTCCTTACGGCCTTTATCTTCGTGCTTTTTTCCATAGTTCCCGAGGTGAGCCTGGGTGACAGGGTACTGGTCTATGTGGATCTGGGAAAGGTTCTGGGGACTGTTGTGGGTATATTCCGCAGCAACGGGCGGTTCATATGGCCCGTATCCATCATGGTGATGACATATCTGCTTGTCTTTGCCATCAGGAATCTTAAGGGCAGAAGACTCTATATCCTCCTGGCTCTGGCACTGTTTTTACAGGTGCTGGATCTGTCGCCCTTCCTTCTTAAGCGCCACAGGCTCTTTAACGTCTCTGACTATGAATACAGCGGGATACTTGACGGACTTAAGCCTCTTAGTGACGTTATCGACAGATACGACCATATAGTCATGGATCTCCACGACGGCGAAGTGGATCAGTACCTTACATATTATGCATATCTTAACGGCATGACCACCAACAGCTTCTATTATGCAAGGCCCAATAACAATGATACCGACGGGACCCTGGAAGCACTGAGAAATGATATGGACAGGGGCAGATATGACGAGAGCCTGCTCTACGTTATAGGAGCAGATGAGCTGTACAAGTACCTGTCATATGATCTGCATTTCTACGAGGTGGAGGGAAGATTCGTGGGCAGTCACGAACCCTTGGATCTTCCGGATGAATACAGGAAATAGAACACAAAGCATATGATGGAGAGGGCGGATATGACCTCTAAGACTCTCCAGGATGCTTTCTCTTCGTAATATACTCTTATGGTGCCGCTGTAGCCCGAAGGTACATCGAAGGCTATGAGGGAATCCTCTGTGGACAAAAGCTGCAATTCCTGTCCTGCACCGGTGTCATATACATGATATCCCGGATAGGCGAATACCGGAATGGTGATCCTTGTGTCATCCCTTACACCGTCAACAGTGATATATCTCTCACCGTTCCCTGCTTCCATCGTGACAAAGGAGGCGCTTTCCTTAGGATCCGTTATGGCATGATCTGCATCGGACTTGAAATCTCCTGCCCCCGAGGGCAGGTATTCCTCTCCTCCTATGCTGTCATCCATATAATCAAGGGCTGTTCCCAGGGCGGATTCGTTCTGGTCTATGTAATCACAATAATAAACTCCGGCAGTGATCAGTGTGCCAAGGATCATCGCAACCATGAACATGCGCCGTATCCTGCCATCCTCCAAAAGGACAAGCTCCATGACGGCTGAAGCGCAAAGGACGACCGTGGTGATCTCCAAAAACCTCCAGGGGTACTGGACCATGCGGGCAAGCCTTGAGAGAGCATCTATCCTGCCGTCAAATATACCTGCTATGCTGTCCCATGGGAAGAAATACATGGAAAAGGCAAGAGATATGATGGTAAGGGCCCAGATGATACGTCTGGTATTCTTCTGGGCGCCGGATCGTAATGAAGCGAAGACAAGAAGGGCCAGAGATGCCAGCATACCGCCTCCTATGCTAAGCGGCATCTCCTCATAGGTGCCTGCATGAGAAAAACCGGATCCCGTGGTAAAGGGGTTAAATACCTGCACGGGATAGGCTCCCTGAGCCTGGATATAGTACTGATGATCGAACATGCTCAGATCGATACTGCCCATGGACATGGACATGGGTATAAGGAAATAGCAGGATATGGCCACGGTCACTATGGCTGCTGTGAGTATGGATCCAAAGATCCTCAGGGTAAAGGTCTTTTTGTATTCAAAGATACAGAAAAGGAAGAGGAAGATGGACAGCATCTCAAGAGTCAGAAGGTGGCAGAGGGCTATGCCGCTCATGCCTGCGGCCAGATACTTCCAGTCAGACCGTTTGGGCTCCTTCGAGTGATAGAGCAGATACATCCCATATACTACCAAAGGTATGAAGGCCATGGCGGTGATCTCTCCCAGGGCACATCTTATATACAGATCGATAAGGCGGTAGATACTCAATATGTAAAGGGCAGTACACGTAAGGCTCAGTATACGGTCCTTTGTAGCCTTCATCAGGCAGAAATATGCGATCACTGTAGAAACTGCATTTACTGCCAGGAGATAACACTGCAATGTCATCCTCAAGGGCAGTCCCAGATGATGAAGGACGGCAAAGGGATAGAGGAAGAAACCGCAGTAAAAGGTAGGGGTGGGGTAGCTGTGTCCTTGCAGCATGTCCGTGAGCATCCTTATCGGGAACTGTCCGTAGCCTGCCTCGGCGGCGGTGCCCATAATCCTGGCAAGATGAAATCTCAGATCATGTGTCAGGTAAAGTCTGTCATTGAACAGGGGCAGTGAGGATGCAAGGAAGATAAAGGAGAGTACCACTACCTCATAATGCTCCCTGAGATAAGCCCTGATCCTGCGTCCCGAGGGCATAAAAACGGTCAGGACAAAAAGATCCAAAAAGGCAAAAAGAAGTATATAGCCTGCAATTGGGACCCATCTGTAGGAGGTATCCTCCTTAAGAGTGATGCCGTATACCTCAAGGGGCCCGGGTCCATAGTAGGTTATACCCATCTGGATATCATGGAGGGACCTGCCGAAGGGTACATAGACCATCTGGGAGACACTCTCCCTGCCGTCTGTAAGCTCCATGGGAGTAGTTATGGCATCCGTTGCGCGGCTTTCCGAAGTGAGTCCGATCAGTGAAGAGGCATCATCGGAATGATAGGAAGCCTCCATGACGTAGGCCCCGGAGCCCAATGCAAACTTGTATGAGAGCATCTCCTCACCCATGGAATTGCCGTCGGAGTCATATACAAAGGAAGTGGGGTCGTATGTGAAGCTGACGGTGTCATCCTCCGTTGATATGTGATCCTCCCTGCCCCGGATGTTATCGGTAAAATCGGAGGCCGAAAAAGTCATCTCCATGGCAGGAGTGAAGGAACCTCTTATCATGAATAATATGAAAAGAGCCTCAAAGAGTATCAGTATGTATAGTTTTATGTGTTTTTTCATTCCAGATAAGAGCATATGTCATGATCCCATACGTAAATATGATCCTCGCCGATGGTGAACTTTTCACTGCATTCACCTATCACTGACTCGAGAGTGCCGCCCAGTTCCTCATTTTCATTGTAGTTAAGCAGGATATAGGCGCCTTTCTTGTCAGGCTGAGGAGAGTACTTATTTATGTCAACCAGATTGGCATGGGGCGTAAGTCCCACGGCAAGATCCGAATATCCAATGGCAGCCACGTCCAGTTTAAGGTTGGAATAGATGCTCAAAGGATAGATATTCCAGAAGGTCCCGTATCCCATATAGTCGGAAAGACCGTGCTCCATCAGGACTTCGGCTGCATAGCGCCTGTCGGCAAGCTTTCCTGTCCATCCCCGGCTTTTAAGAGCCAGCTGTGATCCCATGATGAGGGATGCGATAAGGAACAGTATGCAGAATATCTTACCCGTATCCTTTACGGTCATAAGGTGCTTCATCACGTAATGGGAAGAGAGCATGACCGATACCAGAACAAAGGACAGGATGTGACTGGGTGATGTCTTGCCGGAAAAGCATATGGTAGCTATGAGCATAAGGCCGTTATGTATCATGGCAAATATGAAGAAGAAGACAAAGCCCTCCTCCTCTTCCCTGAGCTTTGAGATCTCAAGTGCCGGGAATACGAAAACAAAGAGCAGACAGCAGAATATGGCCACCAGATCGGCAAGGCCTTCCACCGAGGCTGCCGCCACGCCCTTATTGAAGCCAAATATATTAAAGAGATTTCTGAAGGCGGTCACCAGGTTTGTAAGCATCTCCTCCTGGCTGGCCACAAAAACCGCACTGGAGGTGGAGGATATGTTTACTATATGAGTGGCAAGTATGGCCTTATAGATCAAAAGTCCCAATATCATGGGAATAAATACGAGCGCCATGTCAAAAAGCTTCTTTTTCGTGATCAGCTTCGGATCCCTTATCTGACCAAGCAGCAGGGAAGCACCGGCCACCGGTATCATAAGCTCTGCTGCGGCTCTTACGCCCCTTGCATAGCATATTACGGCAAAGATAAGGTATATCGCCAGATATATCCGGCCTTTGGACTCTTTGATGACATCATTGCTTATGACATGATAGGTGAGTATGAGTATGGCAGGTATCAGAAACAGCCAGCAGGTGTAGGAGGCCTGATATATGATATGATCATTGCCCCACATAAGGGTGTAATTACCACCGAAGAAGAATACAAAAAGCACCGGTATGCTGATAAGATGGGATCCTGAGTGCAGCAGATATCTGTCCAAAAGATAAAGCCCCAGGGCTCCCAGTATCATCATCACAAGGGTTCCCAGCATCCTGGCCAAAGACTGGTTCTTAAGGATCAGAGTGAAGGGAAGGGTTGCAAGCTGGGTATCAAGGATCCATAGGTCCCCGTTGGCATAAACCCACGATCTTGGCAGGAGAGAGCGGTATTTCAGCTCGGCCTGCGACAGAAGGGTGGCTATGGCTGTGTCCCCGTGTATGCTTGCCTGGCCGTAGGTCAGTGTGGAGTAAGCGGCGATGCCGAAGAGCATGAAACAGGAAAGCTCAAGAAGCGGCATGATCCGAAGCTTTGCCTTTCCTGTGATCAGTGTATATAAGAATACCAGAAGGCATCCGAATTCATAAAATATGAAGAGAAGCTCATATACGGTGAAGACTCCGTGGAGCAGCTTTGCCAGTACGGTAAGCAGCAGATCCGCCACGATAAGCAGAGGTATTATCTTTTTATTATCACTGATCCTGATCATGACTATGATTATATTACAGATGTGGAATCAAAGGCAACGTTGTGATAGAATCGCAAGAAGTGGGTTTGGAGAAGTACTGCGCAGAAAACACCTTCTTCCGCCGAGCCCTGCATAGTCATAATTGGCCAGGAATGATATGGAGGTAGATACCGTGGGATCATCTGCAGATCACGGGATAAACAATGATAAGGTAAGAAAGATCCGTCCCCAACACATAAAGGAAGCAGTGATTCCGGCTGGACTCACCCTGCTTGTATTTCTCTTTATCCTGGCTCTGAAGGGCATATGGCCTTTCGGGAGCCTGGGGATAGATTATTATGATATGGGGCAGACAAATGCGCCCCTGTACTATCATCTCTGGGATTTTCTACACGGTAAGGGTGGGCTTTTCTGGTCCTGGTATATAGATGAGGGCCAGAACCTGTCCATGGCAAGCTCCATCCAGTGGAATATCTCTGTTTACAATCTGTTCTTCCTATTTATAAAGCGGGAGACGGTTTTCAGATCCCTGTCGCTGTTCACGGGTTTAAGGCTTTTCTTTATGGCCTTTAACATGGATCTTTTTCTTAACAGGACAACTCCCGCAAGGAAGATGTACAGGATCCTCCTGTCTCTTTGTTACGGACTGACAGGCTATACCTTGACGCACTATACCATAACCACATATCTGGACATGGCTGCTCTGATGCCTTTGTATCTCATGACTCTGTACGGGGTGCTCACATGCGGGAATGATACAAAGGTTAACATAAAACAAACTCTGATCTATACGCTTATGACAGGATATATGACGGCTCTGGGCTATTATATGGCTTTCATGAACCTGATATTCATACTTCTGACTGCAGCTTCCTTTATATTTATCCTTATGGATAAGAAGGACAGAGGGGCAGCGGCCTTAAGGCTTGGAGCAGGTACCTTCGGAGGTATAGGTCTTGCTTCCTTTATGCTGATACCCGCAGCTCTCCAGATGACTCATTCCTCCAGATTCAATTCCAACCTGTCAGGGGGGCTTTTTACTACTCTTCATGAGATACTCTGGTCCATCGGAGCGGATATGTACTATATAAAGTGGTGGCTTCTGTCAGGGAGCATCGCTGCCATAGTGATCATCATCTACGGTATGATCCTGGACAGGTCAAACAGGAGGAGAGTGGTGTTCTTCTTCCTCTATTGTATGTATCCCTGCGCTCTTATCATATTTGAATCCATTAATCTGTTGTGGCATATGGGGCAATACTATCATTATCCCATAAGGTGCGGTTATCTCATACCTATTGTGCTGCTTTCCACCGCAGCTTATTACTCCGAAAGGCTTAAGGAGGGGGAAATAAAGACAGGCGGCATTGCTGCCATGGTGGTGATCGGCTTGTCCTCTGCGGCTTTGGGAGCCGGTCTCATCCGGTATTATATCCGGCATGATGTGTTTGAGATTACCGAGCTTTTCAGAACGTGGGTTATATTTGCAACAATTCTTGCATTCATATACGTGATTTTGATCATCCTGGTAAAAAATCCTGCATTTGCCATCCCGGTCATTGTTATGGAGCTGGTGGTGTGTGCCTATGCAGGGTACGGTCAGCCTCATTTTCATGACCGGTTCTCCTCGGATCCGGAGCAGTCAGGGGAGTATATAACTGTTTCTCTTAGTCTTATGGATGGGATGGATATCCCGGAGAGCAGGACGGAGAGGATCAAGAACCCCGATACGACCCTTAATACCAACTACGGTTTCATTATGAGGAGAGCCACAGTAGGAGGATGGGCCAATACGGTTCCCAGGGATCAGATGGAATCTGCCATGGGACTGGGCTACGGTGCTCATTTCATGAGGATACTGGACAGCGGAGGCACCCTGTTATCTGATGCTGCCCTGCATGTTACCCAGACGATCACCATGGAGCCGTCCCTGTATACAGAGGAGATATGTGAGAAAAGAGATGAGGCAGAGGGATATACCCTGCTTGATAACAGATTTAAGATGCCATACGTTATGTTAACCAATGCCGAAGAGGACGGAAGTGACGATGCAGGTGCCGATCCGGATGCAAATCCTGGCGCTTTGGAAACAGATGGGGATGTATCGACATCAAAAAGCGAAGAAGAGGGTGATGCCACGGAGGATCAGGTGGATATCCTGACACCAACCCGGGGACTGTATCATAAGCTATCGTACGGAAGGGGTCTTTCCGGCAGTGCGGAGGAGTTTTTTACCCCCATATCCGAAGGATCCGGGGAAGTTGAAAATGTGGATAAGCACACGCTCCGATATTATGTAAACGGAAATAAGGCCCTTTACTATAAGGGAGAGGGCTTTGAATCCATGACCGTAAACGGTGAGGACATACCTGTACCCGACATAGGGGATCCCAAGGGGAGGAGATATCCCGGCTGGTTCAATGAAAACCTCCTGTTTACCGGGGTTTACGGGAATGAGAGCCTTGAGATCCGGGTGGATGAAAACAGCACAATAGATGCAAAGTCACTTTATGAAATGGACCTGGATATGCTGGATGATCTCTGTGCGGATCTGAAAAATGATCATGAGGAGGATGTGATCGCCTCCAAAAACAGTGTGGATATCATTGTGGATAGTGATGACCGGTACATGGCATTGATACCCATGGCATATGATGAGGGTCTTAGGGCTTCGGTAAACGGGAAAGAGGTTGACATAAAGAATTATCGTGATATGTTCATAGAGCTCCCGATTGAGCCGGGAGACAACAGGATCCATATTTCATTCGTTCCGAAGGGATTGGTTCCGGGTATGATATCGACGATATTTTTTGTGATGCTGACGGCATTTTTCTGTATAAGACCTCTGAAGAAGGGAGATATACTCAAGGCCGTATGCGAGAAGATACTTCTGATATTATTCCTTTTATTCTTTACGGGTCTGTATCTGATCCCCTATGGGGCATTCATCATCCATCAGATAGAAAAGAGGATCTGAAACGATCCTCTTATCGATCACTTATTGATTCTTTTCGGAGAGCTTGGCGAAAACCATCTCCTTAAGGGTTCTTGCCCTGTCCTTGATACGGCTGTTCGTGCCGTTGGAGGTTATGAGCTCGCCCAGGATCTTTACGGAATCCTCATATTTGCCGCACTCGTAAAGAAGGGCTGAGAGCAGATAGTCCATGGTATATTGGTCATATCCCACCATGGGGTATGTCTCTGTGGCTCTCGCATCTATAAATCCGTCGCAGGCGCTCTGGATCAGCTCGGCCTCCGCGCTTACGCAGTCATCATAGGTCTTTTTGTAATTGGGATCCGTTTCCTTCAGCGTGTCCTTCTTGCCTCTGACGATCCAGGCCATCATAAGGCACAGATACGCCTTTTCGGAGCTCTTGGCTTCCTTGGTGACTGCCGCCTGCAGAGCCAGCTCGTACTGCATTATGGCCTCGTCATATGTATATATGGTCTTGTCCTCCCAAAGAGGATCTCTCTCAAATCCCCGGATGCGCTTTTCCTGGATCAGCTTTCTCTGCTTTGAGGTCACACTGTCAAAATTACGCTGGAGGGCGGAATAACCGCATACCGGACAGGATGTCACGGCATACTTCAGAGTATCCAAAGGGGCATGGACAGGACGAAGGTCAATGTCCGTTCCCACAAGCCTGGCTCTGTTGGACTTTACCTTAAGGGACTTGAAGCTGCTCTCGCATATGGGACAGGTAAAGGTCCTTGCCAGGACAAAGTCCTCTTCATTCTCTACATTGGAAGCCTTAACCACAGGCTGCGGTTTGGGCTTGGGCGCAGTCTTGGGTTTGTTATTCTCAAACATGTCCTCTTTCTTGAGGTCAACGCCCATATTCTTAAGTCCAGACAAAATACCCATGGTTACCCTCCGATACAGAATTAATAAACGAAACAGAAGCTCCCGGCTTTAAGTAGCTGCGGGAAGCTTAAAGGATGATTTAAGTGATACGATCCTGTTCATTACGATGTCATCATCCGAGGAATCCTTTGAATCCACACAGAAGAAGCCGTTTCGAACAAACTGGAAGGAATCATAGGCCTTGGCTCCCTTAAGAGCAGGCTCCGCATAGCACTCCTTCATTATGACACAGGAGTTGGGATTAAGGTTAAGGTCGCCGTTCTCGTCATATACGCCCTTTTCCTCATCCACTATATTCTCGTACAGTCTGGCCGTGAACCTTACGGCACTGTCACATTTACCCCAGTGTATGGTGCCCTTGACCTTGCGCGGCATCTCCTTATCCGTGCCCTGTTTGGTCTCGGGGTCATAGGTGCAGTGGACTGTGGTCACAACACCCTGCTCGTCCTTCTCAAAGCCGGTACATTTCACAAAGTAGGCATTCATAAGCCTTACCTCGTTGCCGGGGAAGAGTCTGTAATACTTCTTGGGCGGCTCCTCCATGAAATCCTCACGCTCTATGTATAATTCCCTTCCGAAGGGGACGGTCCTGCTTCCAAGCTCCGGATTATCCGGATTGTTCACTGCCTCCACCATCTCGGTCTGATCTGCGGGATAGTTGTCTATCACAAGCTTTATGGGATCGAGGATCGCCATGATACGGCTGTCCTTTATCTTCAGATCCTCTCTGATGCAGTATTCAAGAAGAGGCATCTCCGCAGTGGAATTGGCCTTGGATATACCTGAAAGCTCCACAAAGGTCCTTAAGGAATCAGGAGTATAGCCTCTGCGCCTTAAGCCTGCTATGGACACAAGCCTCGGATCGTCCCATCCGTCTACTATCCCCTGCTCCACAAGCTTTTTGATGTATCGCTTACCCGTTACCACGTCCTTTAAGTAGAGCTTGGCAAATTCTATCTGTCTGGGGGGGTTCTCAAAGCCTACGTTCTCAACAACCCAGTTGTACAGGGGTCTGTGATCCTCAAACTCCAGAGTACATATGGAGTGGGTTATGCCCTCAAAGGCATCCTCAAGAGGATGCGCAAAATCGTACATGGGATAAATGCACCACTTATCTCCCGTATTCTGATGGGTAAGATGCGCCACTCTGTAAATGATGGGATCTCTCATATTGATATTGGGAGAGGACATATCGATCTTTGCCCTCAGGGTCTTTTCGCCGTCGGCATATTTACCGTCCTTCATCTCGGCAAAAAGCTTAAGGTTCTCCTCCACGGATCTTGAGCGGGAGGGGTCATCCATGCCGGGTTCCGTAAGGGTTCCCCTGTATTCCCTGATATCATCGGCGGAAAGATCGGATACATAGGCCAGTCCCTTATTTATAAGGGTCACGGCTGCATCATACATCCGGTCGAAATAGTCCGATGCAAAAAAGAGCCTGTCCTCATAATCTGCACCGAGCCACTGTACGTCAGCCTTGATGGACTCTACGAATTCACTCTTTTCCTTAGTGGGATTGGTGTCGTCGAATCTCAGATTGAAGCTGCCGCCGTATTCCTTTGCGAGTCCGTAGTTTAAAAGTATGGACTTTGCATGACCTATATGCAGATAACCGTTGGGCTCCGGAGGGAATCTGGTATGAACGGTATCATATACCCCCTCCTTCAAATCCTTGTCAATCTCGCATTCTATAAAGTTTCTGGATCTTTCTTCTGACATATCGTTAAACTCCCTGATCTGATCGCTTTATTATATGACGGCGGATTGAAAAAGTAAATTACGGACTACACAAAAACGATTTCATGATACAATACCCTCATGCAAAAAAAGTGTTTTGGAAGGATCATCTTAATACTGACCCTGCTGGCCGTCGCTCTGCTTACGGTTTCCTGTAAAGACGGTAAGGAGAAGAAAAAGGACAACAAGCAGATCGTGCTGACCACGGGATTTGAGGAAAACGAGCTCTTCAGGATAAATGACTGCAAATGTTACCTGCCCGAGGCAAAGGTTTACATAAGAACTCTGGCCACAAATTACGACAGCCTCTACGGCCCGGATATCATGAATGTCAGGGTAAATGACATGAAGGTTGAGGATAAGCTGAACAGCGTGGCCATGTCAAGGCTTGCAACGGTTAAGGCCATGGTGCTCCTTGCAGCTGACAGGGGCATCACCCTGACGGAAAGGGATGAAGCCAGATGTGCGAATGCGGCAGAGACCTTCATCAATTCTCTGTCCCCTGCCGACAGGCGTGATCTGGGGGTCGATAAGGAGCTTGTTACCTCCATGTACCGGGATTATGCCCTTTCAAACAAGGTATATGAGGATATCACCGGTGACATCAATCCGGAGATATCCGATGACGAAGCCCGTATCATTACCATCAAAAGGATACTCATAAAATCCACGGATCAGGCCAATGCCATGCAGATAGCCGACAGTCTCCGCTCTGTTGCCATGGAGGGGAGCGATTTCGACACTCTGGTTGATGAATATAACGAAGGCGAGGAATCGGTCTATTCCTTCGGGAAGGATACGTCCTTATTCCCTACTGAGTTCGTAGATGCCTGCTTTGCCCTGTCCACCGGGGACATCTCTGGCGTCATAGTGACAGATGAGGGCTGCTCCGTGGTCAAATGCCTCAGCTCCTTTGATATGGAAGAAACGGATGCCAACAAGGAGAGGATAGTGAAGGAGAGAAAGAATAAGGCCTTTGAGGACATATATTCCGCCTTTGTGAAGGATCTGATAACCAGCTTTAACCAGGAACTGTGGAACGTCTCCCAGCTTAATGACAACCCGCTGGATTCAAAGGATAATTTCTTCCTAATATATGACGACATCTTTTCAATATAGACCGGCACATTTCTGTTAGCACTCATCTGCGACGAGTGCTATTGACATTTATCCCCGTAAGTAATAAAATCTGTTTTCGAGATGACAAGGACGCAGGATGCGTTGATTATAGGCAGTCCGAGGGCGGAAATGTTTTTCGAGGTCATTATAGAGCCGTTTAGCGCGTCAGATGAGATCCAGCGCCCGCAGGCACCAGCTGAATCCGAAAATGGAGATTTATCGACATTTTCGTGATGAAGCCGGTGGCGCGTGGCGATTAGCTCAGATGCGCGCTGGCGGATGACCGAGAAAAATATTATCCGTCCCGAGGACTGTGAAGATGATCTAAAGAAAACATACAGATTTGGAGGTTATCATCATGTCAGAAAAAAGAGGAACACTTTCCATATCCAGCGAGAACATCTTTCCCATAATAAAGAAATGGATGTACTCAGATCAGGATATCTTTATCAGAGAGCTGATCTCCAACGGCTGCGATGCCATAACCAAGCTTAAGAAGCTGGAGATGATGGGCGAGTACGAGGCGCCGGTATCCGAGACCGACGGCAGCGACGGCGCCATGCTAAAAGGAAAGATCGAGGTTTTATGCGATGACAAGAACAAGACCCTGACCTTTATCGATAATGGTCTTGGTATGACGGCTGAGGAGGTGGATAAGTATATCAACCAGATAGCCTTCTCCGGTGCATCGGATTTCATAGCAAAATATAAGGATAAGTCAGATTCTGACCAGATCATAGGACATTTCGGCCTGGGCTTTTATTCGGCTTTCATGGTTGCGGACAAGGTTGAGATAGATTCCCTTTCGTATGTAAAGGATGCTGCTCCCGTTCACTGGGAGTGTGAGGGGGCAGGCACGGATTATACCATGAATGAAGGTGACAGGGATAAGGTGGGTACAAGGATCACCCTCCATATTTCCGATGACTGCCTGAAATACTGTAATGAATACACGGTCCGTGAGGTTATAGACAAATACTGTTCCTTCATGCCGTATGAGATCTATCTGAGCAATGTCAATGCTCCGGCAAAGGAGCCTGAAAAGGATAAGGACGGTAATGAGATACCGCCCGCAGCTCCAAAGCCCCTGAACGAGACTGCACCCTTGTGGACCAAGACCCCCAAGGATTGCACCGATGAGGAATATAAGGAGTTTTACAGAAAGGTTTTCCATGATTACAAGGAGCCCCTCTTCTGGATACATCTCAACATGGATTATCCCTTCAACCTCAAGGGAATACTGTATTTCCCCAAGATCAACATAGAGTATGAATCCGCCGAGGGCGTGATAAAGCTCTATAACAATCAGGTCTTTGTTGCGGATAACATCAAGGAGGTCATACCGGAGTTCCTGATGCTCTTAAAGGGTGTCATCGACTGTCCCGACATGCCCCTTAACGTTTCCAGGAGTGCTCTGCAGAATGACGGCTTCGTAACGAAGATATCGGATTATATCACCAAGAAGGTGGCTGAAAAGCTGTCGGGTCTTTGCAAGACCGACCGTGAGAATTACGAGAAATACTGGGATGATATCTCTCCCTTCGTAAAGTACGGCGTGCTGAAGAATGACAAATTCGCGGAGAAGATAAACGATTACATCCTCTTTAAGGATATCTATGACAAATACACCACTCTCCCCGAGGCTTTGGATGTTGAGCCCATAGATACCGAGGACGAGGAAGAGGGCGCAGGGGACAGTGCGGATGCGGAGAAGGCCGGAGAAGCGGCGAAGGCCGAAGGCGATGCCGATGCAGCCGAGAGTGATGCTGAAGGTGCAGAAGATAAGGACGCCAAGGCAGATGCTGAGGGCTCGAAGGACAGTGATGCCAAGGCAGATGCGGAAGGCTCGGAAGACAGTGAGGACAAGGAAGAGGAGCCTAAGGAGAAGAAGGTCTACTATGTGACCGACGAGATCCAGCAGAGCCAGTACATCAGCATGTTCAAGAGCGCGAAGATGACTGCTCTCATCCTTAATACAAACATAGACCAGCCTTTCATGCAGAGACTTGAGATGAAGAATGAAGGGATCAAATTCCTGCGCATAGATGCAGAGGTAGAGGATGTCATGAAGGGCCGTACCTCCAAGAAGGAGAGGGAGGAGCTTGAGGAGCAGTCTAAGGGACTGGAGAAGTCCCTGCGTAAGGCCTTAAAGCGCGACAAGCTTTCCGTAAAGCTGGATAAGCTTAAGAATAAGAAGGTTGCTTCCATGCTGACTCTGTCCGAGGAGAAGCGCCGCATGGAGGATATGATGAAGATGTATTCCTTCGGAGAGCCTCTGCCCAAGAGCAATGATGCTGACGGGGAAACTCTCATACTTAATATCAATCATCCTCTGGTGAAGAAGGTCATGGAGGATCCGGACAGCGACAATGCCGTATTGATCGAGCAGCAGCTCTACGATCTGGCTCTGCTTTCAAACCAGCAGCTGTCGGCAGATGAGATGACGAAGTTCATACAGAGATCGAACGAGATACTCCTGAAGGTTCTTTGATCTTATAATTATAAAAATGGAAAGGGCACCGCACAATGATGTGCGATGCCCTTTTTGTGCTGATGACCAGAATCGAACTGGTGACCTCCTCACTACCAATGAGGTGCTCTACCGACTGAGCCACATCAGCTTGAGTCAACACCAAAGGATTTTATCACGCCTTAACAATATAAGTCAATGCCACAAAAAGCTCTAAAGTGATACAATTGTTTTTACAGTCCGATCCGGGCTTTTTGCCCGG
>CAMOIV010000015.1 GCA_946616305.1 uncultured Lachnospiraceae bacterium
TGCTGGGGCAACATATGCCGAAGCCCCATGGGAGAGTATATATTAAAGGATATGATAGATAAGCGTGGATTAGGCGACATGTTTTATGTGGAGTCGGCTGCCACATCGACGGAGGAGATCGGTAATCCCGTGTATCCGCCTGCGAGGAAGGAACTGATGAGACACGGCATCGACTGCACGGGTCATCATGCAAGGCAGGTCAGGAAAAACGATTACGATAACTTTGATGTGATAATCGCCATGGAGGAAATACACAGGCGCATAATGGAGGAGCGTTTCTTTGGAGGAGACCCCGAGGGAAAGATAGTGCTGTGTATGGAACTTGCAGGGAGACCGGATGAGGAAGTCGACGACCCGTGGTATACGGGGAGATTTGAGGAAGTATACGGGCAGTTGTGTGACGCCTGTGAAGGTCTTTTGACAAAATACGCAATGTGATATAATCCACTTATGCATTTTATCAGTAAACAACAGATGAAATGGGTTATGGCTACAAGTGTGGTGTATTTGTCGCTTATAGTGACATGCGCCGTGCTGCTTGCAGTAAAGGGCCTTGATAGGCTTGAACCCGTATATATACTTAATATCGGAGTGGATCTTTCGGGAATGTCCATGGCATATGTCCTGTTTATTTGCTGTATCATGGACGTACAGAAAACCGGATCAAACCTCAAGTACTTTCTGTATCTTATAAATGCGGTTTATTTCGGGTTGTTCACAGATGCCTGTGCATGGCTTGTAAATTTTGAACCCTCATTAAGGATCCTCAATATTCTGGACAACACATTATATTATATGTGCGCACCGGTCGCTGCATGCTTTTTCTGGCTGTATACCATGACCTATCTGAGGATAGACCGGAGGATCGTTAAGATGCTGGGAAGGATTGTGCAGGTCGGTCTTGTGATCACACTGATTCTTATAGTGCTTAATATCTTCGGTGGTTTTTATTTTACTGTGGATGAGGCGGGAGTCTATTCAAGAGAAAAGTATTACATCATTTCCACATTCTATGGATTTTTAACCATGCTGTCGGCACTTGTGGCCATATATGCGGAGCGGAAGCAGCTTGAGAGATACCAGATCATAACACTGTTTTCATATGCTATCGCGCCCATCGCGCTGAGCGTGATTACGGTGATGGTATACGGATTGTCAATCAGCTACGGAGTGATAATGCTCGTCCTCCTTTTGATGTACTGCCTGCTGAATGTATCGCAGGGCAGGGAAAAGGCGGTTGCAGACAGGGATCTTGCGCTGGCGGCAAACATTCAGGCACATATTCTTCCAAAGGAGTTTCCGTATCTTCCGGAGAGGCAGGAGTTTGATCTTCATGCTTCAATGAAACCGGCTAAGGAAGTCGGAGGAGATTTCTATGACTTCTTTATGGTGGACGATGACCATATCGGACTTGTCATAGCCGATGTATCAGGCAAAGGGGTTCCGGCATCCCTTTTTATGATGGCGGCAAAGGGACTCATCAAAAACCGTCTCCGTGACGGTGACAGCCCCAAAGAAGCACTTTCAAATGTTAATGAGCAGCTCCTCGACGGAAACGGTGCGGAGATGTTTGTGACGGTCTGGCTTGCAGTGATAGAGCTTTCAACCGGACACGGGGTTGCAGTCAATGCCGGTCATGAGCACCCGGCATATCTGCGTGCGGGAAGTGAATTTGTGCTCATTCAGTACAAGCATTCGCCGGCTGTTGCGACCCTTGATAATATCGAATTCCGTGAACGTGAATTTGATATGCGCCCCGGCGATGTCCTCTTTGTATATACCGACGGGGTTGTGGAGGCGACAAATGATTATGACCAACTCTTCGGAACGGAAAGGATGCTTGATGCCTTAAATAAGGATATCGATGCCGCACCGGAAACCATAATAAGCAATGTAATGGACAGTATCACAAGTTTCGTAAGGGGCGCAGAGCAGTTTGATGATATTACCATGCTGTGTCTTAAGTATCACGGGAAAGACTAATGAAAGAAAAACTCTATACCATACCTGTAAATGAAGCTTTTGACGTAAAGGATGAGTGCCCGTTCTGCTATGCGGAAAGGGAACTTGAAAGAGATACCCTCGATTTTGTGCTGGGAGCCGGTGCCTCATATATGGAGAGTGACTTCAGGGAACTGACCGATGAAAAAGGCTTCTGCAGGAAACATTTCAAAGCGCTCTTTGACTACGGCAATACTCTTGGCAATGCCTGGATATTAAAGACCCACCTCATGAAACTCAGAAAAGAATACGCAGAGCAGATAAAGAGATTCAGCCCGGGAAAGATAAGCCTTGCCGACAGGATAATGAAGAAAGAAAGGACAGGCAATCCCATAGTCGGATGGATCGATAAAAGAGAGCACTCCTGCTATGCATGTGAACATATAAAGGAAATCTTTGATCGTTATATAGACACATTCTTTGTGTTATGGAAAACGGACGAAGGCTTTGTGTCTAAAGTAAAGGACGGCAAGGGCTTCTGCATGTCACATCTGGGGACACTGTGTGCCTCTGCGGATGTGAGACTTAAGGACAGGGACCTGCAGGAATTCTACGATGTGATCCTTCCCCTTCAGGAGAGGAGTCTTGACAGGATGCAGGAGGATATAGACTGGCTCATAGAGAAGTTTGACTATCGTAATGCTGATGCGGATTGGAAGAACTCAAAAGATGCACTGCAAAGAGGGATGCAGAAACTGAAGAGCGGATACCCTGCGGATAAGGCATATACCGCAGACAGGTGATCCGGTGCGCGGGCATAAAAAAACAGGGGACCGTCCTGACCCGGAAGCAGCCCCCTGCCTTGTGATCAATCAAATATCCTGATATCAGAGGAATCTGCCACACATTTTCTTGCTTCCCTAAGATCACTGAAAATATCCTTCTCCAGCATCTGGCAGAGGATGTTACCGAGAGCGGTTGCCTCACCCGGACCGGCGTGTACGGGAACACCGGTGTATTCGGCAGTCAGCTCGTTAAGCCACTTTGCATTGGAACCTCCGCCGATTATATTTATCTTCTCATATGTCCTGCCTGTAAGCTCCTCTATTTCCTTTAATTTGTCGGCATAGCATTTTGCAAGACTGTGATAGACCACCGCGGCAAGAGCCGGGAGTGACTCGGGAACCTCCTGACCGGAATCACGACAGGCTTTTTTTATAGCTTCTGTCATATCCTCAGGAGCAAGGAATGCATCATCCTGACAATCCACGATGGACGAGATAGTCTCGGCTGAAGCCATGTCGCAGAGTTCGCCGTATCCCATATCGGGAGCCAGGGAATTCCTGACGGATTGTATCATCCATAATCCCATGATATTTGTAAGGTATGTAATGCTTCCTCCAAAACCGCCCTCATTAGTGAAATTCTTAGTATGGCTGAGATCAGAGCAGTTTGGAACATCCTGCTCGACTCCCATAAGGGACCATGTACCGGAACTTATATAGCATACATTGTCTTCAGTGGTAGGTATGGCCATCACGGCTGATGCTGTATCGTGAGTGGGAGGAAGCACAACATCGCAGTCATATCCCACTGCTTCTTTAACCTCGTCGGTGAGACGGCCTATGCACGTGCCGGGCATGAGTATCTCCTGAAAGATCCCCTTGGGGAAACCAAGCATGTCTATCAGATCAAAATCCCAATCCCTTGTATTGGGATCCACAAGCTGAGTGGTGGTGGCCTCTGAATACTCCTGTACCTTTCTCCCGGACAGCCTGTAATGGAAATAATCAGGCATCATGAGCATAGAGTCGGCACGTTCTAAGAGTTCGGGAGATTTTGTTTTAAGAGCCATCAGCTGGTATATGGTGTTATATATGGCTTTCTGTATGCCTGTCCTTTTGTACAGATCTTTTTCGCTGATGATCTTTGACACCTCGACATCCATATTGTCGGTACGGTGATCTCTGTATCCTACTGCAGGACCGATCATGGCGCCATCCTTATCCAACAGCACGAAATCAACGCCCCAGGTGTCTACACCGACGCTTGCGGGGATCTTGCCCAAGTCCTTGCACTTCTTCAGACCTGAGATTATCTCTGAAAAAAGCCTCTCGGTATCCCACACCAGAGTTCCGCTCCTGTCATCCATGCCGTTTGAAAACCTGTATATCTCCTCCAGGATTATCCTGCCCTTTTCCAAGTGTCCGAGAATGTGGCGTCCGCTCGACGCGCCTATATCAATAGCCAGAAAGTATTTATCCATAAGAACCACATGCACCCCTTCCAAAGCAGATCCACCCGGTGGATCCATATCATTTTGCTGTATTTCATAAATGATTGTAATAAAAATGACCTCTCTTTACAAGTAAAAAAGAGTATGTACTGCGAAAAATACCGAAAACGTTTCGGGACGAAAACGGGAGGAGGCGGACAAGGGGCTGCTCATGTAAAAATGCTTGTATATCTTACACTATTTGTGCTGGACAAATTCCGGATTTAGTCTTATCATTCTTGTGTAGAAGGTAATTGAACGAAACATTTCGCTTGAGAAGGAGGTATTTAATGGCAAAGAACAGATATATCGGCGAGTATCCGGCGATCGGGATAAGGCCTTGTATCGATGGAAGAAGGGGGCCCTTAAAGGTAAGGGAGTCTCTTGAGGAGCAGACTATGAACATGGCAAAGTCTGTTAAGAAGCTGTATGAGGAGAATCTTAAATATTCAAACGGTGAGCCTGTAAAGGTGGTTATAGCAGATACCACTATAGGCAGGGTGGCAGAGTCTGCAGCCTGTCAGGCTAAGTTCAAGAAGGAAGGCGTGGCTGTCACCCTTTCGGTGACACCCTGCTGGTGCTACGGATCCGAGACTATGGACATGGATCCCCTGACCATAAAGGGCGTATGGGGGCTTAATGCGACTGAGCGTCCCGGAGCGGTTTATCTTGCGTCCGTTTTGGCTACACATGCTCAGAAAGGACTTCCGGCTTTCGGTATCTACGGCAAGGACGTACAGGATGCTGATGATACAGTCATACCTGATGATGTTAAGACCAAGCTTTTGAGATTTGCAAGAGCTGCCGTTGCCGCAAGCACCATGAAGGATAAGTCATATCTTCAGATCGGTTCCGTTACCATGGGTATCGGAGGATCCATCATAGATCAGGCCTTCTTTGAGGAGTACCTTGGCATGCGCGTTGAGTCCATTGACGAGGTTGAGATACTTCGCCGCATAGAGGAGCATATCTATAATGAGGATGAGTATCAGAAGGCGCTGGCATGGATAAAGAAATACTGTAAAGACGGATTTGATAAGAATCCCGACTTCGTTAAGAAGAGTGACGAGCAGAAGGCCAAGGATTGGGAGTTCACGGCTAAGATGGCCTGCATCATAGAGGACCTGTATCAGGGCAATCCAAACCTGCCCGAGGGCTGTGAGGAAGAGGCTGTCGGACACAATGCCATAGCCGGCGGATTCCAGGGGCAGCGTCAGTGGACCGACCACTGGCCGAACTGCGATTTCCCTGAGGCTATACTTAATACGACCTTTGACTGGAACGGTGCCAGAGAGCCCTTCATACTGGCTACGGAGAATGATACTCTGAACAGTGTCAGCATGCTGTTCATGAAGCTTCTCACCAACCGTCCCCAGATGTTCGCAGATGTGAGGACATACTGGAGCGGCGATGCCGTAAAGCGTGTGACCGGATATGATATAGAAGGACATTCAAAGGATGCGGACGGATTCATCCATCTTATAAACTCCGGAGCCTGCTGCCTGGATGCCTGCGGCGAGGTAAAGGATGAAAACGGCAAACCGGTGATGAAGGAGTGGTACGATGTAAACGACAAGGATATCGAGACCATTATGAATGCGGTTGAGTGGTGCCCTGCAGATAACGGTTACTTCCGCGGCGCAGGTTATTCCTCAAGATTCCTTACCAGAGCAGAGATGCCTGCAACCATGATAAGGCTTAATCTGGTGAAGAACCTTGGGCCCGTACTTCAGATAGTAGAGGGTTGGACAGTGAATCTGCCCGATGAGGTATCCGATGTGCTCTGGAAGCGTACGGACTACACCTGGCCCTGCACATGGTTTGCACCCAGATGCGACGGGAAGGAAGGATCGCCCTTCAAGAGCGCATATGATGTGATGAATAACTGGGGAGCCAATCACGGCGCTATCAGCTACGGCCATATAGGTGCAGACATAATCACCATGGCATCTATGCTGAGGATCCCTGTATGTATGCACAATGTGCCTCTGGACGATATATATCGTCCCGCTGCATGGAATGCTTTCGGCTCTGATAAGGAGGGAGCAGACTTCCGTGCATGCGCCGCATACGGTCCTCTGTATAAGACAGTCAGATGACACGAGGCCGGAAACGACCCGTAAGCTGCCGTGAAGCGCAGCAAAGTCTGATATACTCGCAAAACACAGAAACGTTTCGAAGGAAAAGAAAGCCCGTTTGCTCGGGCTTTCTTTTTTGGCTGTGAAATTGTATTGACGAAACGTTTCGCAAGTGATATACTTCTGTATGCAGCGTGAATTCATATGGTTATTCGGAAGGATCTTGATATGAGAGACGTACTCCTTGGCGTGGATATAGGTACAAGTTCGTGTAAGGTTGCAGCATTTCTTCCCGATGGGAAAGTGGTCGCTGCATGCGGAGAGGAATACGAGGTCAAAAGACCCCATCCCGGATGGGCCGAACAAAACCCTGAGGATTGGACAGAGGCTGTATTCACAAGCATAAGGCGCATCTTTGAGGAGAGTGATGTGACTCCGGAGGAGATACGCGGCGTAGGCGTAGACGGACAGAGCTGGTCCGCCATAGCCGTGGATAAGGATGGTAAGGTGCTTGCCGACACCCCTATCTGGATGGACATGAGAGCACAGGACATCTGTGACGAGATAAATGACAAAGTCGGCAAAGACAGAATATTCGATCTGGCGGGTAATCCGCTCACTCCCTCATATACGACCCCCAAGGTCATCTGGTACAAAAGGGAGCATCCCGATATCTATGATAAAACAGACAAGATCCTGCAGAGCAACAGCTTCCTGGTATACCGCCTTACAGGGGTGATCTCCCAGGATATGAGCCAGTGCTACGGCTGGCACTGCTTTGATATGAGGCGGGGAAGATGGGACAGTGATATGGCCGGGGATCTCGGTATAAAAGAGAGCCTGCTGCCTGATATATATGCATGTGACGCCATAGTCGGAAAGGTTACCGAGGAGGCCTCGAACAGGACCGGACTTCTCGCAGGTACCCCGGTGGTGGCAGGAGGCCTGGATGCAGCCTGCGGAACCTTAGGCAGCGGTGTCGTCAGAAAAGGCGAGACCCAGGAGCAGGGAGGCCAGGCAGGCGGCATGAGCATCTGCATAGACGAGTATGCAGCGGATCCCAGACTCATCCTGAGTTATCACGTGGTACCGGGTAAGTGGCTGTTACAGGGAGGTACTACGGGAGGCGGCGGAGTCATGCGCTGGTTCGAGCAGAATTTCGCTGACTACGAGAGGAATAACGGCAGCGACAGATCCTCCCTTGTCCAGCTCAATGATATAGCAGAGAAGATAGGCGCGGGATCTGACGGCCTTACCTTCCTGCCATACATGTCGGGAGAGAGGACGCCCATATGGGATCCCGATGCCAAGGGTGTGTTCTACGGTGTTGATTTCTCCAAGACAAAGGGACATTTTGTCAGGGCCTGCATGGAGGGTGTAGCCTTCGCGCTGAGGCATAATCTGGATACGGCAGAGGCTTCCGGGGCATACGTTAACGAATTGAAAGCCATGGGAGGCTCGGCAAATTCCATACTCTGGACACAGATAAAAAGCGATGTGACGGGCAAAAGGATAGTGGTGCCTGCATCCGATACCGCAACCACCTTAGGGGCTGCGATCTTAGCCGGAGTCGGTGTCGGTATCTACAGCTCATATGAGGAAGCTGTGGACAGGACTGTGGGAGTCGTAAGGACACACGAGCCCAATATGGAGAACAAAGAGATCTATGACAGGGCGTACAGGACCTATCTGGAGATATACGAGGATCTGAAGGTCCTCATGAAGAAAACGGGAAGTCAGAAATAATAGCATATATATAACACACGGGAGGAGATTGTTATGAAAGCTGGAGTTGTACATGCAAAGGAAGATCTGAGATACGAAGAGATCGAGAAGCCCAAGGCAGAACCGGGCAAGGTAATAGTAAAGGTGAAATACACCGGTATCTGCGGATCCGATGTGCCGAGAGTTAACGGTGATGCGTGCCATTATTATCCTAATGTTCTGGGACATGAGTTCTCGGGCGTGATAGATGAGGTAGGCCCGGGAGTCACAAACGTTAAGCCGGGAGACCGCGTGGCAGGTATGCCCCTTGTGCCCTGCATGGAGTGTGAGGACTGCCAGAGGGGAGACTATTCGCTGTGCAAGCACTACAGCTTCATAGGCTCAAGAGAGTTCGGGAGCTTTGCGGAATATGTGGCTGTACCCGAGAAGAACGTAGTAAAGATCGGGGACAGTGTTGATTTCATCAAGGGTGCATTCTTTGAACCCGCTACGGTTGCTCTTCACGGACTTGAGCGTACCGGTTATAAGGGCGGTAAGACCGTAGCCATACTGGGAGGCGGCACCATAGGGATCATGACCATGCAGTGGGCCAAGATCTTCGGAGCAAAGAAGACGGTTGTATTTGACATAGTTGACGAAAGATTGGATCTTGCAAAGAGGCTTGGAGCCGATGCCGGTATCAATACAAAGAACGAGGACTTCATGGATCAGGCTATGGAGCTTACGGGTGGCAGAGGATTTGATTATGTATATGAGACAGCCGGCAATACCATAACAATGAAGATGGCATTTAAGCTTGCGGCAAACAAGGCGGGGCTGTGCTTTATCGGAACGCCCACAAGAGAACTTACCTTTACCGTAGATGAATGGGAGAATATGAACCGCAAAGAGTTTACGCTTACAGGATCATGGATGTCATATTCGGCTCCTTTCCCCGGACACGAATGGGAGCTTACCGCTCACTATTTCGGCACCGGAGAGCTTAAATTCGATGATTCCTTTATCTATAAGATCGTTCCTCTGAGCAACATAGCAGAGGCATTTACATGGTTTAAGACACCGGGTCTTGTAAAAGGCAAGGTGCTGATAGACAGCGAAGCGTAAGGGAGGACAGTATGGAGGATTATCTTAAGAAAATGGTGGCCCTGCAGAAGCAGGGAAAGGCAGTGGGCATTTATTCCGCATGTACGGGAAACAGGCTTGCTCTTGAAGCGTGCATGAGGAGGGCTGTTGAGACGGGTACCGTGCTGCTCATAGAATCCACGGCGAACCAGGTGGACCAGTACGGCGGCTATACGGGGATGAAGCCGGCAGATTTCATGGAGATGTGCAGATCCCTTGCCGCAAAGGCCGGTCTTGATGAGGACAGGATGATACTCGGCGGAGACCATCTGGGACCTCTCACTTTTGCAAAATATGATGAAGACAAGGCCATGAGCGAGTCTTCGGAACTTATAAGACAATACGTACTGGCAGGCTTTACCAAGATACATATCGATACCAGCATGAAGGTAGCAAGCGACGATCCGGATACAAGGCTTTCCGATGAGATCATATCCCGCAGGGGTGCCATGCTGGCAAAGGTGGCAGAGGAAGCATATGCCGAATTAAAGAAGAAAAAACCGGATGCCAGACATCCTGTATATATTGTCGGCAGCGAGGTGCCTATCCCGGGAGGCTCCCAGGACAAGGTGGACACCGGGGTCCAGGTAACAAAACCGGAAGATTTTAAGGCTACTGTAGCGGCTTTCGAGAAGGCTTTCGCCGATAACGGACTGCAGGAGGCTTGGAATTACGTCATAGGTGTTGTGGTACAGCCCGGAGTAGAGGAGAAGGATGCAGGATGTACGGAATACGTACGTGAGAAGGCTACAGAGCTTATGGCATCCATAAAGGATTATCCTAATCTGGTATTCGAGGGGCACTCCACCGATTATCAGACAGGAGAGAAGCTTCGGGAACTCGTTGAGGACGGAGTCGGCATACTTAAGGTGGGGCCCGGCATAACCCTTGCCATGAGAGAAGGACTCTTCGCCCTTGCCTATGCGGAGAAGGAAGCATATGCCGATGCACCGGATAAGCAGAGCCGCTTCATGGAGATCCTGGACGAGACCATGAAGGCAGATCCGAAGTACTATTCCAAGCATTATTACGGAACAGAGAGCGAGATAGCATACAAGAGGAAGTTCTCATTCTCCGACAGATGCAGATATTACATGCAGCAGCCTGAGGTTGAGAAGGCACAGGATAAGCTCTTTGAGAACTTTAAGGATGGTGTGCCTCTGGGACTCTTAAGCCAGTTCTTCCCCATACAGTACAAAAAGGTAAGGCTTGGAAAGCTTAAGAATGATCCCAAGGAGCTGGTCATGGACTGGGTAGGCGAAGGATGCCTTGATGCATATCTTTACGGTGCAGACCAGACAGAGCTCGGATGACAGCATGAGATGAGTATTTAGAAGTAACGAAAACATACAGGATTCAAAACAGGAGGAATGTAAGAGATGGAAAAAGTTGATCCCAAAAAAGTACCGCAGATCACCTTGAACAACGGTAACACGATCCCCTGCATAGGCATGGGAACCTTTGGCTCGGACCGTTTTACTGCTGAGGAAGTCAGCAATGCCGTAGGCGGTGCCATACGCGCAGGATATCGTTTATTCGACTGTGCTGCATGCTATGGTAACGAGGACCAGATCGGTGAAGTGTTCAAGGCGGCTTTCGACGAGGGTGTCGTTGAGAGAAAGGATCTTGTCATCATGACAAAGGTTTGGAATGACATGCATAAGAGAGTTGCAGAGTCATGCAAGAAGAGCATTGCGGATCTTCAATGTGATTATATCGATATATTCTTTATCCACTGGCCCTTCCCCAACTATCATGCACCGGGATGTGATGTGGATTCAAGAAATCCCGATTCAAAGCCCTTCTCAGTGGAGGAGTTCATGGATACCTATCGTCAGATAGAGGATCTTGTTGATCAGGGTCTTGTAAAGAACATCGGTATCTCCAATATGACCATTCCCAAGCTTGAGCAGGTTAAGGATAAGTTCCGTATACAGCCCGCAGCCTGTGAGATGGAGCTTCATCCCTGCTTCCAGCAGCAGGAGCTCTTTGACTGGCTCGTAGATCATAAGATCCAGCCTATAGGATTCATGCCTCTTGGCTCACCTCAGAGGCCTGAAAGAGATATGCTTCCTACGGATATCGCAGATATGCAGACTCCTGAGATGAAGGAGATCGCTGCAAATCACGGCGTGCATCCCGCGATCATCTGCCTTAAGTGGGCTGTACAGAGAGGCCAGATCCCCATCCCCTTCTCGATCCATGAGAATGAGTATGTGAGCAATCTGATGTCTACTATTACCGAGCCTCTTACGGATGAAGAGATGCAGAAGATAGCAACTCTGGAGAAGGACAACCGTCTTGTTAAGGGACAGGTGTTCCTGTGGCCGGGCGCAGATGACTGGCATGATCTGTGGGATGAGGACGGAGTTATCGTTGACTGTCCCGATGCCAAATAAGGAATAGTATGGAAAACACATGGTTTTTGGAATACAGGAATGAAACGGATCGCGTAAAACGGGATCAGATGCTGAAGCTTGCCGAGGAAGAGGGCGAAGACAAGAGGATAGAACTCCGCCGCAAACTCTTTGGAGCGAGATATGACGAAAAGGACGGCCAGCAGATAGATTACTATATCCGCGGCTTCATAAACCTGAAGTTTCTCAAGCGTCGTTTTTATTTCCCGGGCGAGAAGAAGATCATGCGTCGAGATATAGCTGACGTAGAGCGGGACTGGCAGTTCCCGCTCTGCTCGGGCTATGGTGATATCGGGGACGAAGCCCTCTATGACGAGCTGTATAATCTGGCGCTTCTGTATATGGAACTGTGTGAAAAGGATAAGACCTTTAATTCAGTGATACTGGGACTGTTCAGCATCACAAAGGAACGTCGCGAGCAGAAGATAGGACAGGACCTTTATGATGCTGCGGTAGCAGTTCCCGAAAGACTGGATGTGGTGGATGAGTTGAAGATCATGACGAAAGCTTTTACCGATGCATACCGTAACAGGTATCCGGCTGAAGCACGTGAGATCTTCGCAACGGGGTGAGGAGTATGGCGTCAACGATCAAGGATATCAGGGCTGAGACCGGATTGGGACTGGCCACTATATCCAAGTACCTCAACGGAGGCAATGTCAGAGAAGAAAACAGGATAAAGATAGAAGAGGCCATCAAGAAGCTTGACTACCATCCCAATGAGATGGCAAGGGGGCTTGTCACGAAGCACACAAAGACCATAGGTTTCGTGATAAATAATATCGCCAGCACTTTCAGCGGCAGCCTGTTGCAGCATGCATCCACATATCTGCTGGAGAGAGGATACTCTACCATGATATGCGACTCTAACAACAGTGTAAGGCAGGAAGCTGAAAATATCAGATTCTGCCTGGAAAAACTTGTTGACGGAGTATTGCTGATACCCGTGTCCAAAGACGTTTCTGTACTTAATCCTCTGAAAAAAGCAGGAGTGCCTGTGGTGCTTTTGGACAGAGAACTGCCCGGCGCGGACTGCGATTCGGTGGTCATCGATAACAGGGCCTCTGCAGAGAGAGCAGTAGAGGAACTCATACGATGCGGACATAAAAGGATAGGTGTGATACACTCGGAAGAGTATACGGGCATGGAACGTTTCGAGGGGTATAGGAGTGCTATGCAAAAGGCAGGGCTCAAGACACCGAAACAGTATGAGTATACGAGACCGGTGCATTCATCCGAATTGGGATACGATGGGATGAAGGCTTTCTTAGGCCTCAAGAATCCTCCCACGGCTGTACTGCTTAGTAATTATGAGGTTACTCTGGGTGTTCTCATGATGATGAACGATAAGGGTCTGTATTGCCCGGAAGACCTGTCGATAGTGAGCTTTGACGAACTCATACTACCCATGGTCATGAAGCTCAAGCTTACCATAGTCGTCCAGCCCATAGAGGAGATCTGTGCCGAGGGGGTAAGGATACTCCTTAAGAGAGTGGAAGAAAAAAAGGATTTTCAACCCCAGAAAGTGACCCTTCATGCGTCCATGAAGATCGGCGCTTCCATAAAAGAAATATAAGCACATCAAATCTATTGACAATCAAATAAAACTATTTTACAATCAGAAAGTAAAACGTTTCGCTTATTTTGAAAGATAAGTACAAAGGAACGGAGGAAAACGTGGAAAGCATAAAGAGAAACGCATTTGTTAAGAAGGTCGGATTTAACAGGATAATCCTTTTACTGATCCTTATCCTGATGTATATCGCATTTTCAATCCTTGTGCCCGGATTCTTTGGCACCGCACGTATCATGAGTGTCATGAATTACGTGTATTTTCTCGGATTCCTTTCACTGGGCGTAACCTTTGTCATCGCCACAGGAGGGATAGATTTCTCCATAGGCCCTGTAATGTTCTGCTGCGGCCTTATATCCGGATATACCATGATGAATAAAGGAGCTCCGGTCATCGTAGCTTTACTCATAAGTATCCTGATAGGATTTCTCTTCGGAGTGTTTAACGGTTATCTGGTATCATACTGGACCATACCGCCCTTCATCGTTTCCATGGCTTCCATGAACATCGCAAAGGGTATCGCGGCAGTATATACCAAGACTCAGTCCGTGAGCTGGCCCCTTTCCACTGATCCCGAAAAGGGATGGTTCAGGAATCTGGTAAGTTATAAGGGCTTCCCGGTGGGACTTGTGATCTTCCTTGCGGCTGCGGCTATATGTGCCATCATCCTTAACAATACCAAGATCGGAAGATACATATTATGCCTTGGAAGCAACAGAGAGGCTGTCAGGCTTTCCGGTGTTGATACCAAGAAGTGGGAGATGCTTGCATATGTTATCTGCGGAACCCTGGTGGGCATAGCGGCGATCTTCTTCGTAGGAGCTTATACAACGGTTCAGCCCGGATACGGAGATCAGTACAACAACGAGGCTATCGCAGGCTGCGTTATGGGAGGTACCTCCATGGTAGGAGGACTTGCTTCCATAGGAGGAACAGTCATCGGTGTGCTTATTATCTCACTTCTTCAGGAGGGAATACTGGCACTCGGTTTTGCAAAGGACATACAGCTTATAGTCACGGGTATCATAGTTATCGTGGTCGTATATGCAGACGTTATGTCCAGGCGCAGAAAGAATTAAGTGGAGGGATGATAAATGGCTGATGCTATATTGACAATGGAGAATATCGATAAGAGCTTCCCCGGCGTACATGCTCTGGATCATGTGCACTTCGATGTGAGATGCGGCGAGGTACATGCTCTCATGGGTGAGAACGGCGCAGGTAAATCCACACTTATGAAGGTTCTTACGGGTATCTATACAAAGGACTCGGGTACCATCACATATGAAGGTAAGGAAGTAGAGTTCCGCAACACGAGAGAGGCACAGGATGCCGGCATCGTCATCGTGCACCAGGAGCTTAACATGGTGGGCGACCTTACGGTGGCTCAGAATATATTCATCGGACGTGAATTCATGAAGGGATTCAAGATCGATGACAAGAAGATGATAGAGGAATCCAATAAGCTTTTTGATGAGCTTAAGATAAGCATAGATCCTAAAGCCAAGATGAGCGATCTGACTGTGGGTAAGCAGCAGATGTGCGAGATAGCCAAGGCTATATCCCACAAGGCAAAGGTCATCGTATTTGACGAGCCTTCCGCAGCTCTGACAGAGAAGGAGATCGAGGATCTGTTCGCCATCATCAGAGACCTTCGCGAGAAGGGACTTGCCATAGTATATATCTCACACAGGATGGATGAGATAAAGGTCATAACCGACAGGGTTACCGTCATGAGAGACGGCGGCTATATCGGAACGCTGATCACCAAGGATTGTACAAAGGAAGACATCATCAACATGATGGTCGGACGTGTCATATACGAAGAGCCCAAGACCAAGAGCTCCGTACCTGCTGATGCTCCCGTGGTCCTCAAGGTCGAGCACCTTAATGCGGGCAGGATGGTTAAAGATGTGAGTTTTGAGCTGAGAAAGGGCGAGATACTCGGATTCTCGGGACTCATGGGCGCAGGACGTACGGAGACCGCAAGAGCGGTATTCGGTGCAGATCCCAAGACCAGCGGAGACATATATGTGAATGGTGAAAAGGTCACCATAAATTCCCCTCAGGATGCGGTTAAGTGCGGTATCGGATATCTTTCCGAGGACCGTAAGCGTTACGGGATAGTAGTACAGAAGACCATAACTGAGAATTCCACTCTTGCCACTCTGGAGGAGTATGTGAAGGGTATATTCATCAACAAGTCTGAGGAGAAGAAGATCACAGAGCGTTACATCGATGAGCTCTCTACCAAGACTCCGAGTGCTGACCAGCTGGTGGTCAATCTGTCCGGCGGTAATCAGCAGAAGGTCGTTATCGCTAAGTGGCTGGTGCGTGACTGTGACATCCTTATATTCGATGAGCCTACGAGAGGTATAGACGTAGGAGCCAAGAATGAGATCTATAAGCTCATGAACAAGCTTGCGGCAGAAGGAAAATCCATAATCATGATCTCATCCGAGATGACGGAGATACTCCGTATGAGTGACAGGATAATCGTCATGTGCGAAGGCAGGAAGACCGGAGAGCTTGATATATCCGAGGCTACTCAGGAAAAGATCATGGATAAAGCGACAAGGGATATCGCATAAAGGAGGGAACACGTGAATAAGAAAAAACCGAAACTCTTATCGGATCAGAGATTTATAGTTCTCCTGGTTATCATAGCGCTGGTGGTCATATACATGATCTTCAGCCCGGAGTTCAGAAAATATTCATCGATCCTTTCGATGCTTGATTTCTCATATTACGATGTTCTTATGGCAGTAGGCGTAACGTTTCCGCTTATCACTGCGGGAGTTGATCTTTCCATAGGTACCGGAATGGTCTGCTACGCACTGGTAGCCGGCAGACTCATCAGGGATTTCAACTGTCCTGTATTGGTGGCGATGCTGTTGTGCGTACTGTTCGGAACCATAGTAGGATTTGTAAACGGTAATCTGATAGGTGTCATGGGACTGCCTCCTTTCCTTGCAACTCTTTGTACCTGCATGATAACCCGAGGCATAAGCTCCATGGTAATGGCTACGCCGTGGCCTACAAACAAGCAGCCCGGCGGATGGTTCCACTCCATCTTCAAGCTGACCTTCGGAACCGGAAGAAATGCTCTTAAACTTCCCATAGGTTTTGTGCTGGTGGTACTGCTGGTATTGATCATGGAGTTCGTCCTTAATCACACCAAGTTCGGCAGATATACCATAGCCATCGGAAGTAATAAGGAAGCAGTCATCCTTTCCGGTATAAATGTAAAGTTCTATCACGTCATGGCTTATACCATATGCGGAACCTTTGCAGGACTGGCAGCCATCGCATATGCGGCTGTTGTTCCTACGGTTCAGCCCGGTACCGGCGCGGGACTTGAGCTTGACGCTATAGGCGGAGTCTTCGTCGGAGGTGTATCGGCAACCGGTGGATACGGCTCGGTCATAGGAACTCTCGCAGGAGTATTTGTCATAGTACTTCTAAAGACAGGACTTCCCTATGTCGGACTTCAGGCTAACTGGCAGCAGATCATAACGGGTATCGTACTTATAGGAGCCGTCATGATCGATGTGGCCAAGAGGAGAAGGCTGGCGAAGGAGATCTGATCTTATAGTAACGGTGATCAGCACAATAGTGTGCTTCACATATACCATTCATTTTCTTGAAAAAGGAGAAGACGATTATGAAAAAGAAAGTATTGGCAACATTGCTCAGTGCAGCACTCGTAGCATCTGTGCTTGCAGGTTGTGGAAGCACTGCTCAGGAAGCAGCTCCTGCCGCAGAGCCTGCACCCGCAGCAGAAGAAGCAGCTCCCGCAGATGAGGCTCCCGCAGCAGAGGAGGCAGCTCCTGCAGAGGAAGAGGCACCTGCAGCAGAGGAAGAAACTCCTGCAGCAGAGGAAGAAGCTCCTGCAGCAGAAGGCGGCGCAGGTCAGTTTACCGGCGGAACACAGTTCGACGGCGTAACAGCTAAGGAAGCTTACAAGTTCCCTGTAGACGTTAAGTCATTCCAGTCAACTTACTGGCAGGCAGCTCTTAAGGGTATGGACATAGCTAAGGCTGAGCTCGGCGTTGATTATGATGCTCATGGTCCTAACTCTGAGTCTGATATCGCTGACCAGGTTAACATGCTTAACTCTGATATCAACAGCAACCCTCCCGGAATCGCTCTTGCAGCTTGCGATACCAAGTCAGTTCTTGATTCTCTTAAGGACTGCGCAGACAAGGGAATCCCTGTAGTCTGCTTCGATACCGGTGTTGCAGATGCTCCCGAGGGATCAGTAGTAGCTACAGTTGCTACAGACAACACTCAGGCAGGTGAGGTTGCAGCTGAGAACATGTACAAGGCTCTTAAGGACGTTATCGCAGGCGCTGACAGCCAGGTTCGTATCGGTGAGATCAACCAGGACGCTACAGCTCTTAACATCCAGCAGAGAGGCATGGGCTTCGTTAACAAGATCACAGATCTCATCGAGGCTGATGGCAAGACTGTTGCAGTAGTAGGAAATGAGTTCTATGTAAATGAAGCTAAGAGCGCACACAGCGATCTCGTAGATGAGAAGGATGCTGACGTTGTTATCGAAGTTGCAGTTCCTGCACAGACAACTGTTGAGCTTTGCTCAGCTCAGGCTCAGGCAATCCTTTCAAAGGAAGACACCATCGGTGTATTCGGTTCAAACCAGACAGCAGCAGAGGGACTTCTTGCAGCAGATGCTAACCTTTCACTTCTTGGTACAGATGCAGCAGGCGGCGACGTTATCGGCGTAGGATTTGATGCCGGTTCTATCATCAAGGGTGCTATCGAGGACGGCACAATGTATGGTGCAGTTACACAGTCTCCTCTTATGATGGGTTACTATGCAATCTATGCTCTGACAATGGCTGCAAACGGCGACAAGGTTGAGGACTTCCCTACAGCAGGTTATTGGTATGATGCAAGCAACATGGACGATGATACCATAGCTCCCAACCTGTATGACTGATCCCGTATCAGCGGACAGAACATACAAAAGAATAGCAGTTATGTGAATAACGGTGGCTCTCTACATGGAGAGCCACTGTTTGATAGAAAAGGGGAATACGATGTTAAAAGGAATACCTAAGATACTTCCGCCGGAGCTTTTGAAGATCCTGTGCGAGATGGGACATACAGATGAGCTTACCATAGGTGACGGTAATTTCCCGGGTACCACCTACGGCAAGAAGGTGATAAGGATGGACGGACACGGAGTCCCTGAGATACTTGATGCTATATTGCAGGTATTTCCGCTGGATACATATGTGGACCATCCGGTGACGCTCATGGCTGTAGTCAAGGGAGATACTGTGGAGACTCCCATCTGGGATACCTATAAGGAGATCGTAAGGAAATACGATGAGCGTGGAGATGCATGCTTTGAGGAGATCGACAAGTGGGAATTCTATGATAAGACAAAGGAGCACTCAAGCGTAGTGATCCAGACCGGCGAGTCGGCTTTATATGCGAATATCATCCTGAAAAAGGGTGTAGTGACAGATTGACAAAACCTCCCTACGAAAAGAGGGCGAGGCCTCATGGCCCGCTCTCTTTTTATGTGCGATAAGCCTTTCAAAGCCGGTGCCATGCCGACACGAGAGTGCATTTGAAGGCTGGTGCGGCAATCGGGATATAATGCCCTTGGGTTAAGTTATAACGGTATCAGATAAGGGATCTGGATATGCGGATCAATATGCATATCACAGTGAGGGCCGCAAGGTGTATGATCCTTTTTTTTCGGGTGTCCCTGAAGTAGGCTGCATATTCCCGTAAAAAGGCGTTGAGGGAGAAATAAAGCCTTGTCCTTGCACCATAACCTATGCACCTAAGTCTCTGCCGTCTTGCGATAAGGAGGGCACGCATGAGGTGGTATGAGCTGGTGGCGATGGCGCAGGAGAAGGAGGGTGTGCCTCCTGTATCCTTTTCCATGAGCGCTTTTGAGAATCTGATGTTCTCTTCGGTGGTGGTTGATCCATCCTCAAGTAACATATCCTTACTGTCGACTCCGCGGGAGACGGCGTAGTCTGCCATGGCCCGGGCTTCGGATATCTCCTCGTCAACTCCCTGTCCTCCGGAAAAGATGAGCTTAGCCCCCGGGTTGTTCCGATATACTTCTATACCCTTATCTATGCGGGAAGCCAGCAGGGGAGTGGGTTTTGTACCACGAAGGCCTGCTCCGAGCACCACTATATAGTCAAGTCCGCGATCCTTACGGATATGCGTCAGATTAATGAGATCCGAGATCCAGAAGGATGAAAGATGGATCACGAAATACAGTGATATGATGGTCATGTATCTGTATATAAGAGCAGGGGGGCTGTCTGTCCTCACATCGATGATCAGGGGACAGATGATATCATAGACTATCAGCAGTGTGGCAAGGAATAAAGACAGCAGATTGCGCCCCTTGATGCCCTCGCGCTTCATCAGTATCAGACCGCCTATCAGGAACACCGGAGTCAATACCATAGGATAAGCTATGAGGAGGGCTGCCAGAAATAACAGCTCTATGTCCAGCAGTATATGTATCACGAAGTGCTCGGAAAAAAAGGCGGGATCGGCCAGGGCTTCCGATATCAGGAAACATCCGAAGAAGAATGCGCCAAGGAGCAGGAGAAAACCAACGGATATGGTCCGCCTGTCGGTGATCATGACAAATATCCATAAAAGGGATGTAAGGATGAACAATACAAGAAAGATAACAGTCATGCTCTCCTGTTGACCATCCCGTTCAGATCATCGGAAACTCCCTTTATCTGATCGGGAGTAGTTTCATTGATCCATTTTCTGAAGGATCTGATGAGAGAGGACCTTGAGGACATGCCGTCTGACGAGTGCTCATCGGAAGAGTCCCAGACCTCCTTAAATCTGTTAAAGAGGGGATCGCTTTCAATATCATAGTTCGGGCCGGATCCGCCCGTAACGTTTTCAAGCATATCATCATCCAGCTTCTGTAACATAATGGTCCTCCGTGACAATAGTTATTATTCACTATATTTATACGATAACCCGGGGAACATGGCAAGTGTTGCTCTTGATAAGAGGGTGAAATCTGTTTATCATTATTTCCTGAGGTTATTTCAGGGATATACCGGGGTGATCTCCGGGGTATGATCAGGGCTGTATCGCCGTTGCGGCATGGCTTTGATGACAGCCCCATGGCAGGGTGTACAGGATGTGCAAGGTGTACAGGGTGTGCAGAATGTGCAAGGTGTAAAGGATGGTTAAGGCAGATCTTATCACAGGATTTTTAGGCTCAGGCAAGACCACATTTATCAGGAGATATGCAGAGTACCTTCTGTCTTTGGGAGAGAAGATATGCATACTGGAGAATGATTACGGTGCCGTAAATGTGGATACCATGCTGCTTTCGGATATGAAGAGTGAGAATCTGGGGATAGAGATGGTAGCCGGAGGCTGCGATCAGGATTGCCATATACGAAGGTTTAAGACAAAGCTGATAACCATGGCCATGCTGGGATATGACAGGGTCATCATCGAACCCTCGGGAATCTTTGATGTTGATGAATTCTTTGATATACTTCATGAAGACCCACTGGATCAGCGTTACGAAATATCCAATGTCATAGCCATAGTCAGGGCGGATCTGGAGGAGAAGCTGTCACGGCAGGGAGAATACCTGCTTGCAAGCCAGGCAGCATGTGCGGGAGCAGTTGTATTCAGCAGGAGCGGTGAGTGTGGCAGGGACCGGATACAGAACAGTCTGAACCACATAAACAGTGCCCTTGGGGCATGCAAGTGTAAAAGAAGCTTTGATATGGACCGCAACGTGATGATAAAGCCCTGGGATGAGCTGACTTTGGAGGATCTTTCATGGATATCGAGGGCTGGATACTGCGAGGCTTCCTATGAGAAGGACTTTTCCATGGATGATAACGGGTTTCAGTCATTATTCTTTATGAAGGGAACTCTCGGCAGGGAAGAGCTCATCGGAAACATCAAAAAGCTGTTTAAGGATGATAAAGCCGGAAACGTGATACGTGTAAAGGGCTTTGTACAGGATGAGGGTCATTGGACCGAGATAAATGCCACAAAGGACAGGTGCAGCGAGGACAGGATAGGAGAAGGTCAGGATATCATCATAGTCATCGGTGAGGATCTTGACGAAGCAAGGATAGAGGGATACTTCCCTGCCAGATACTCCACAAGCCGCACGGGGAGTCTTGATGTCGGATGAAAATGTAAAGGAAGACATAGCGAGGATAGTCTTCCTGTCCAAAAAATGCGATTATACCAACCTTAATAACGTCCTGGATATTATACACAAATATGATAACCGGGATGTGTTTTCCTCTGCCTTCGGACAAAGGTACATGAAAAGGATAAAGGATATCGCCATCGGCATGAACAGGAACCGGACCTGCGTGCTCTGTAATCACAATATAGCCGATAATAACGTAGTGTGTGCGGAATGCATGAGCAAGATATCCGATGCCATATCCAAGAGCTCTCAGGCCGATGAGTACAAATATGTGGACGATTACAGGAGGAGCTGGAGTCCCAGGAAAAAGCTGACAGCCGGTATCATAGCCGGTGTTGTGATGATCGCCCTGGTACTTATTTCCCTGCGGGTGATACAGGACAGACAGCAAAGGGCATCCCAGATGGATCTCATAGATTACATCGGTCTGGAGGAGGATTCCTATGAAGGAGCCTATGAGGATTCCTGCTTTGGTATGGGTGAGGACGGTCTGATAGAGAAGGTCAGGATAGATAAGGATAATGACAAAAGGTACAGTATAGCAGGGGTTCATGTGGGGGATGATGTACCAAAGATGAGAGAGCGCATGGCCCTGTACGGAGCAAAGATCAATCCCGATGAGAAAAATGTAGATGCTGTGGTAGAGAATTATCTCATAAACCAGAACGGCAGGATCTATAACATCAGATTTTATGTAAACGAGGGACTGATTTCCGGTATAGAAGGATCCCCGCAGGAGACCGCGGATAAAACGGAATAAACCCCGGACATCGGCGGAATAGAACAGCGGCATCGGCGGGATAAACCCCGGACATCGGCGGGACAGAACCGTAAATAATGGCAGAATAAAACCGTAAACAATGGCGGGATAACCCCGGACATCGGCGGAATAGAACCCCGGAAATTGGCGGAATAAAACCGTGACATGCGGAATAAAACCGCGGAAATAAGCAGGGTAGGACCGCGGATAAGACGGAATAAAAAGGAAAAGGAAAAGATATGGAAAACAGACCAAGAGCCAGAGAAAAATACGTTACGGAAGGCGGCAAGGGCGTCCAGAAGAGACGGATCGACGGCGGTGCATCGTCATCAGGAGGGAGCACCCCATCGGGCGGTAATATCAACAGAGACGGCGGATCCGGAGGCGGTGGGAAGATCGGATTGATCACGATCCTCATCATATTGCTCCTCGGAGGAGGCGGCGGAGGTCTCTTTTCCATGATGGGTGGCGGTGATGACAGCTATCAGGCCTCGGAAGAATATGATGCCTCTTCATACCAGTCACAGCAGTCGGGTCAGAACGTGACCCAGACTCAGAATACGCAGTCTGCTCAGACATCGGAGAGTGCAGCACCTGCAGCGTCAGGATATTCGCTCATAGACCTGCTTGGCGGAGCCATGGGCGGATACATGAACGATGTGGGCTCGGTAAATACAAGCTGGAGCAGAGAGTCCAATGTGGGAAAGCTTGACAGGACAGTTGCCGAGGGCTCCAGGGATAAATACACTGCCATAAAAGGCGGTGGCGAGGATACCGTGACGATCATGGTATATCTGTGCGGCACTGACCTGGAATCCAAGAACGGTATGGCCACAAATGACCTTATGGAGATGGCCAAGGCCCAGCTTTCCGATAAGGTTAATGTCATCGTATATACCGGAGGCTGCAAGAAGTGGAATAACAACGTTGTAAGCCGATCCGTGAACCAGATATACCAGATCAAGGACGGCGGTATGAAGTGCCTGGTGAAGGATGACGGAGCAAAGGTCATGACCAAGCCGGAAACCCTCACGGGCTTCATAAACTTCTGCAAGAAGAACTATCCCGCGGATCGCAACATGCTTATATTCTGGGATCACGGCGGCGGCTCCATATCAGGGTACGGATATGACGAGAAGAACGCCGCAAGCGGATCCATGAGCCTTGCAGGCATAAATACGGCACTTAAGAATGCAGGTATAAAATACGACTTCATAGGCTTCGATGCCTGTCTTATGGGAACCATAGAGACTGATCTTATGGCATCAAGATATGCGGATTATCTCATAGCCTCCGAGGAGGTTGAGCCCGGAACCGGCTGGTATTACACCGACTGGCTCACAAACCTGTCAAAGGACACATCCATGCCCACCATAGAGATAGGAAAGCAGATAATAGACGATTTCGTGGCGGCATGCGCGAGAAACAATCGGAGCCAGAAGACAACCCTGTCCATCGTTGATCTTGCGGAGCTTTCAAGCAATGTAAGCGATGAGTTCAAGGCCTTCTCCCAGAACACCTCCGATCTTATAAAGCAGGGGGAATACAAGCAGGTATCCGATGCCAGGAGCAATGTGCGAGAATTCGCCAGATCCTCCAAGGTGGATCAGATAGACCTGGTGAATTTCGCATACAATATTGGATCCAAGGAAGGAGAGGAGCTGGCGAAGACCCTTCTTTCCTCGGTGAAATATAACCGTACATCGGATAACATGACGGACGCATACGGTATATCCATATACTTCCCTTACAGAAAGGCTTCATCCGTGAAAAAGGCTGGGGAGCTCTATGATCAGATAGGAGTGGATTCCGAGTATTCCGACTGTATACGTGAATTTGCAAACATGGAATTCTCGGGGCAGGCTGCAACAGGCGGCAGCTCATATGGAGGAGGTGAGCAGACATCGCCTCTTACGGTACTTCTGGGAGAGAGCATGACATCAGGGTCCGCAGCACAGGGACTTGGAGATCTGGCAGAGCTCATATCCCTCTTCAGAAGCTCGCCCCAGACGGAGGGTGAATTCGATGGCAGAAGCCTGTCCGACGAGGAGACAGCCGCCTATATAAAGGACAACAGATTTGACGGATCTGCTCTTGTATGGCAGGAGGCGGATGACGGAAGCAGCTATATCTCTTTGTCAGAGGATCAGTGGAGTCTGGTACATTCAGTGGATCTCAATGTATTCTTCGATGACGGAGAAGGCTTTGTGGAAATGGGAATGGATAACCTTTATTCTTTCAACGATAAAGGGGATCTGGTGCCGGATGCCGATGGCACCTGGCTTTCCATAAACGGCCAGCCTGTGGCTTATTATCACACGGATACCATGGATGACGGGGAGAACTACACCATAACGGGATATGTGCCGGCCCTGCTGAACGGGGAGAGGGTAAGACTCGTGCTGATATTTGACAATAACAACCCCAGAGGCTTCATAGCAGGAGCAGATCCGGACTACGGTGAGGATGTGACTGAGACGGTTGCAAGAGGTCTTACGGAGCTTAAGGAGGGAGACAGGATAGACTTCCTCTGTAAATATTACTCATATGACGGTGATCTGGATGAGGGATATGCACTTGGTGATACATGGATCTACGATCCCTCCGATGTGGTGATCAGCAATACCGACATGGGCGGTGATTATATCGCTCTGTACAGATTTACGGATATATATAACCAAAGCTACTGGTCAGAGCAGGTTGATGCATTATGAGTATGATACTTGGGACACTTGGCAGACTTACAATAGACGGCTGGTTACCCATGCACATGCCGGGGCATAAGAGAAGTACGTTCCCGGATGGCATCCTGCCATATGATCTGGATGCCACTGAAGTGGAGGGACTTGATGACCTGCACCATGCCCGGGGGATGCTTAAGGATGCCATGGACCGGGCAGCCGGACTATACGGCGCGGCAAGGTCTTATTATCTGGTAAACGGTGCGACTTGCGGGATACTGGCAGCTGTGGGGGCGCTGACCCATCACAACGGACATCTGATAGCAGCAAGGAACTCTCATATATCTGTATTTCACGCCATCCAGGTCATGGATCTGAAGGCACATCTTGTCATGCCGCCTTTTATCGAGAACTGCGGCATATTCGGAAGTCTGGATCCACAGGAAATATTAAATGCTGTACGATCCACACCTGATGGAACGCCCGTTATCATTACAAGCCCCACTTACGAAGGAGTCATATCGGATATACGCAGTATCGCATCAATCTGCCATGAGCACGGCAGGATGCTGATCGTTGATGAAGCCCATGGGGCTCACCTGAGTCTTTATTCCCCGAAGTATGATCATGTGATATCGGGTTCAGGTGATACCGCTGTCCCCGGTACGGGGGAGAGAGGTTATAACGCTGAGACAGATGGAAGGGGTATGGAAACTCCGGCGGTCGAGGGATACAAGAGAACGGTGGCGTCTCTTGCTCCCGCAGAGGCCTTAAATGCAGGGGCGGACATAGTTATCCAGAGCCCGCACAAAACACTGCTGTCTCTTACTCAGACGGCTCTCCTACATCTCGGAAGATCGGCTCTGCAGTATGAGGACAGGATAGAGGAGGAGCTTTCCATCTATGAGACCAGCTCGCCCTCGTATCTGCTGATGGCCTCTCTGGACAGCTGCACAGACCTGCTTACGGAGACTAAGGATAAGCGTTTCGAAGAGTTCTACGGCAATCTGAAGGAGTTCTACGAAGGTGTGAGGGATCTTAAAACCCTATGGGTTCCGGGCTTTGAATGTGATGATACGGGGATATACCTGAGGGATCCCGGAAAGATCCTGATAAATACTAAAAGATCCGGGATGACCGGAAGGGAGCTGGCAGAGCTTATGCGTCAGGATTACAGGGTCGAAACGGAGATGAGCCACGGATATAATGTTCTCGCTATGGCTACAATAGGGGACATAAGAGCCGGTCTTATAAGATTAAGGGATGTCCTGATCGATTTAGACCGTAGAATACAGATTGCACTTGATATAATGGCTGCAGACGGGGCGCTTAAGGATGCGGAAAGATCGGCGCAGGTGACGCCGGTACAGGCGGCAGGAGCAGACCGGGAACAGGCGCCTTGGAAGGCAGAGAATGGGGCCGAGGATCCCGTGCAGGCGGCCATGAAGACTCTCTTAGACAGACATGATCCGGATATGAACATAACCGAGGCGGCAGAGAGCAGGCAAAAGGTTATACCTATTGATGAAGCAGTTGGGGAGAGATCCGGGGAATACGTCTATATCTATCCTCCGGGAGTGCCGTTCATACTGCCGGGAGAGACCATCACGGAGGAGATGGTCGGATTTCTTGCCGAGATAGACGGGACATACGAATCGGAGGATCAGGAGAGGTGCCCCGGTGTCAATCTGGTAAGATCCAGGACCGGAGACAGGCAGGGTATGCTGACAGTGGTGGACCGGTGATA
>CAMOIV010000016.1 GCA_946616305.1 uncultured Lachnospiraceae bacterium
GGCGTTTTCCAAATAATAAACAAAAAGAGGGGGTATCACTACCCCCAAACGTCTAAGCTTTTCATTATTTTACTGGATACGATGTCTCTCACATCTGTATCAGTCCAAAGGTTTAGTGATTGGCTCCGGATGGAACACTCCTCCGGTTTCAATGCCGTAGCTTCTGACCGAGATCACATTATTGTTTATATCGGCTTCCTTAAGACTTCTGCATATTCTGTCCGAAACCTTAAGCTTCTTTACCGGGATAGTGCTTATAGAGCATCCCGTATCTATCTTGACATCGATATTCTGAAATGAGGATGCCAGATTATCAAGCCTGAACCCGGCATTGTCTGGTTTCACCGGCTGCCGAAGCTGGTAGTGGACTCTAAAAACACAGGCCGATTGCTCCATAAGTCAGCCTTTTGCTATAATACATCCATGGGCTACAAAGAATCAAAAGAAAATGAAGCAAGACTAAAGGCCGATGCCATATCAAAGGAGCTTCCGCCCTTTGTCAGACAGTTTTTCATGCAGGAGGAGAATCACCTCTCCGGCATGACTCTGTACTCCTATGCCACGCAGCTTAGAACCTTCTTTCAGTATCTTAAGGATAATAATCCCTGCTTTTCGGATAAGAGCCTTAAGGAGATCACCACTGATGACATGGGTATGTTAAATGATGCCGATATAGCGGAATTCCTCCATGATCTTCGGATGCCAAAGAAAAGGAACAGTAATTCGGGTGAATCCGTATGCTCCGAGACCACCATCATGCACTATATGGTTTCCCTTAATCGTCTGTTTAATTATCTGACTGCCCGCAGATATATAAAATCCAATCCCGTGGAGCTCATAAAAAGAGGCAGGGTCAAAAAGAAAGAGATCGTCTATTTAGACAGGGATGAAAAAAGAGATTTCATCGAGACAATAAAGACAGGCGAGGGCCTCACCTCAAATCAGCTCAAGTTCCATGATATCAAAACCTCCAAGAGGGATACCGCCATATGTACCGTATTCCTTGATACGGGCATCCGAGTGTCCGAGCTCGTAGGTATGAACCTTAATGATATCAATTTTTCAAGACATGGCATCAGAGTTTTCAGAAAGGGCGGTAATTTCGATACCGTCTATATGAGTGACAGTGCCGAAGCCATATTAAAGGATTATCTTGAGAACGGCCGGGGTTATTACAAGCCTGATAAGGATGAACAGGCTGTATTTCTTAATCGTCAGGGTAAAAGACTGAGTGTAAGATCAGTTGAAAAGCTGGTAAAAAAATATATGCTCTCCAGTGTGCCGGACAAGGCTGACAGAGTCACGCCTCATAAGCTGCGTACCACCTTTGCGGAGAATATGCTGTTAAAGACCGGTGATGTGGAAAAGGTCCAGAAGCTGATGGGACACTCCTCCATCTCCAGCACCATGCATTACGTTACAAGCACCGAGGAAGCCATAGAAGCAGTCCGCAATCTCTCGGATGACACCTGAATCCTCAGCTTTCCCTCTTCTTCTCCACGTCATTAACGTACTGAACTATAAGATCCGCGGTTCCTTCTATGCCAAGGACCGATGAATTGATGGACAGGTCATAGGTATTCACATGTCCCCACTTCTTTGTGGAATAATAATCGTAATAACTCTTTCTCTGTTTGTCCTTCTTGATGCACATCTCCCTGGCCTGCTGCTCGGACAGATCAAACCGCTCCATGATCCTTTCCGTTTTGCATTTTTCATCGGCTGAGATAAAAAGACGTATGAGATTGTCCCTGTCGGAAAGGGCATAATCCGCGCATCTTCCCACTATGATACAGGGCTCCTCATCCGCAAGCCTCTTGATGGTATCAAACTGTGCAAGAAAAACCTTATGTGATACGGGCATATCAACATATGCAGATGAATTGTATCCGAAGGAATAGGTATCCATCACCAGATTGTAAAGGAAGGAGTTGGTGGGAACCTCATCATGATTCTCAAAAACCTCCTGGCATAAACCGGAATCCTTCGCTGCTCTGGCCAAGAGCTCCTTGTCATAGCATTTTATACCGAACTTCTCAGCTACAAGCTCTCCTATCTCTCTGCCGCCGGAACCGAACTGTCTTCCTATGGTTATGACTGAATTCATCAGATACCTCCCAATCGTCTAAAGTCTGTGCTTCTAAAGATCATGATCCGCTGCTTAAGATGCCTACTTCAGGTATCCGGACTGTTGCGGATCTTCTTCGCAGCAGATTATAACATAATTTCATATCTGTTGCACTTTCAGGACCTTATCCTGATATCCGGATAAACCACAGGCAAGCTTGTGTGGTGACAAGAACTTTTGTCGCTTTAATCATATTATCGTAATTTCATATAAAAATTATTTTTTCAAAACAAGCGATATTATAAAAAAACAAGCTGTCATGCTTTGAGGCAGTTCTATTTCCAAACGTTCGATATGTTTTTTCTCACGTATCTGAGCATCCTTGGGGTCTTTTATAGATAACTGCAGTTCTTGATTTTTTCCGATGAAATCGAACCTGTTTTGCTCCAAAATCAGGCTTTTTCATACCGCATGTAATCCTGCATTAACCTGCATCAGATTTACATAATGAATCAACAAATGAAGTATTCCCTGCATTTCGCGGTTTCCCGGAAAATTATATGTAACCTGCCATAAACACATCATGTTGTACTATATCAAATGTTATCGATCAATATAATGTAATAACTGAGGTTATGGTAGCTGTTGGCAACGTCTTTCAGAAAAACCGCATTCCATTGCAAGCCCTGATCCTTGTCCTGCAGGCTGTTAATTAATAACCTCGGTTATAAAAGCTTGCCACGCATGCATCTTCAATAAGCCAAAAACTGTCTCATCAGGACTCTCTAAGTGAAGAAAGCAGATGTTCAAAGTACTCCGGTATGGGAGCCGTGACCTCTATCCTCCTCTTATCGGAGGGACTGTCGAAGGCTATGTAATATGCATGAAGAGTCTGACCGACTGTCTTGAATCTGCTCTTCCTGGGGCCGTAGATTTCATCACCGAGTATGGGATGTCCAATATATGTCATATGTACTCTTATCTGATGGGTCCTGCCGGTCTCGAGTTCACATTCGATATAAGTATGCTCTCTGAATCTTTCAAGGACCCGATAATGAGTCACGGCTCTTTTGCCCCTCATATCCACTGCCATCTTTTTTCTGTCCCTTTTATCTCTTCCTATGGGCAGATCGATGACTCCCTCATCATCCTTTATCACTCCCCATACTATGGCTCTGTACCTTCTGTCGATGCTGTGTATGAAGAGCTGTTCGGCTATATCCTTATGTGATGCATCATTCTTGCATACTATGAGTGAGCCGGTGGTGTCCATGTCTATCCTGTGTACTATACCGGGTCTTAATACTCCGTTTATACCTGACAGATCCCTGCAATGATATAAAAGCGCATTGACCAGAGTTCCCGAATGATGCCCGTTGGAGGGGTGCACCACCATTTGTTTTGGCTTATTTACCACTATAACGTCATTGTCTTCATACAGGATATCGATGGGGATATCCTCGGGAAGACACTTCATGTCTTCATTTTTTGGCAGTTCAAAGCATACGATGTCACCTGTATTCAATATATATGAAGGCTTTTCCGCCTTGTCATTGACAGTGACACCACCTTCTTTTATAAGCTTTGATATGTAAGATCTGGAGATCTCCTCATACTGCTCAGATATGCCTTTATCGAGACGAAGCCCGCAAAGATCGGGCATCACGGTGAATGAAAGCTCCATCCTGTTATTCCGTGTCCTTGGGATCGACGCTTTGCGCATCATCCGATGTCATGTCTTCCGTGTCCTTCGATCCGCCCTCTTCTGCGTCTTTTTCCTTATCTTCCTTACCTTCCTTACCTTCATCTCCTCCGGTTTTGTCATCCATCCTCATGGAGGAATGAAGCTTTGATTCGTAGACCTTTTTAATGTCAAGATCTTCATCCTTATATATGAAAAGGAAGAGTATAACCAGCATGAAAGCTGACAGAGTGACATATATATCAGCCACATTGAATATGGGAAAATCAATATAGACGAAATACAGAAAATCCGTTACATAATCATAAATGATACGATCATACAGATTACCTGCAGCCCCGGCTCCTATCATCACAAGACATACTCTCAAAGCTCTGTATTTCTTCGTCGCAGGCAGTGCTATAAGAGACGCCAGGATGATAACAAGGAATACAACTCCGACTACAATGAACAGTATCCTCTGATCCTGGAGCATGCCGAAGGCGGCACCTCTGTTTTCAAGATATCTGAATTCAAAAACATTGGGCAGCAGCCTGTACGGATCCTTATCCTTCAGTTTTGTAAAAGCCATGATCTTTGTTATACGGTCTATAGCAAACAATACGATCATGCATATCAGATCAATGATCAGAAAAACGATCCTCTTACTCTTTTCCATATCCTTATCAGTCAGTCTCCTTCATCATTTATTATAAGCTCACCGATACCGTCCAGTATCTCCTCGTCGGTGACATCAGTCTCGATATACGCCTGTCCTATACCCTTCAACAGTATAAACCTGATCTTTCCGCCCTGCATCTTCTTATCCGCCTTTGTGTATTCAAGTATCCTGTTTCTGTCGGCGTCATCCGGCAGGGTTATAGGCAGACCAAAGGGAACGAACATATCACGGATCTCGTAGTATTCCTCGGTTGTCAGATACTGCCTTCTGTATGAGATATAGCTTGCTGCGATACTCCCAAGAGCTACGCATTCCCCGTGCCTGAGGCCAAAATCCATGTATTTTTCGATAGCATGTCCTATGGTATGGCCGAAATTCAAAAGGGCCCTCTCTCCCATCTCCTTTGGATCCCTTTCCACGACCCCTGCCTTTATCATACAGGATGTTCGTATCATATCTGAAAGGATGCCGGGATCCCTGTCGTTGATCTCCGAAAAATTATTGATAAGCCACTCATAGTATACCGCATCCTTTATGAGTCCGTGTTTTAACACTTCACCCATTCCCGAAGCAAATTCGGCTTCGCTGAGGCTTTTTAAGGTCGATACATTCATATAGACCATGCGGGGCATGTGAAAAGCCCCTACCATGTTTTTGAATTCATCAAGATCGACTCCGGTCTTCCCTCCTATGGAGGAATCAGTACATGACAGCAGGGTTGTGGGGATCTGTATGAAATCAATACCCCTTAAGTAGGTGGCAGCGGCAAAGCCGGCCATATCCCCCACTACTCCGCCGCCAAGAGCCACGACGAGGTCCTTTCTGTCAAGCTTATATCCTATAAGTCCTTTGTAGATCTCCTTAACCGTATCAAGGTTCTTATTCTCCTCTCCGGCTTTGAATATAATGCTTGTCACATCCTCTGTGATCTTTGAAAGCTCCTTTGTGACAGTATCCCCGTATAAGGGATATACATTATCATCCGAGATGATGCATATCCTTTTGCCGGAAAACCCGAGGTCCTTCACATAGTCGGAAAGCATCCCGAAATCACTGTGAAACCATATGTCATACTCTTTGCCCCAAGGTATCGTAACCTTTATATTGTTATCTCCCATGATAATCGTTCCTCTTTTTAATAGTCTTTGACCGGACTTAAGGACCTGACCTGCCATATGATCCAAACCCTGCCGGTAGTCTTTATGCGTCCAGGCTTCAGGCTGCTTTGAGTATTCATTTCTCCAATGAAACACGCTCCGTATAAAGCATGTTGCCGCATAAATAAAAAAAACGGAAAGCTCAAGCTTTCGCTTTCGCTTTCCGCTTTCTGCTCATGATGTCATTTTACTTCGCAATCCCAAACATATCAATATGTCCGGTTCCCATTGCTTCCGAAAGATCTCCCGAGATATCTACGCTTCTCGGTGTTACGATAAAGATGTTTCTCGAGATCTGCTGAAGGTGTCCGTCCAATGCGGTATTTGCGCCAAAGGTTATATCCATTATCCTCTGCGCGGTGTCCGTGGTGATACCCTCGAGATTGACCACTACAGTCCTGTTGTCAAGCAGCGTATCTATAATGACCTGACTGTCCTCTACAGAAGTGGGCTTTACAACACATACTCCCATGCCGTTGCTGTACGAACTGCTCCTCTTCTTGGGCATCTGCATTATCTTTGATCTTGAAGGCCTTCTGTCCTCATCCTCCAGATCTACTGTCTCCCTGAATCTGCGTCTGGGCTGTACAACCTCTTCCTCATCGTCTTCGAAATCGTCATCGTATCCGTCTTCGTCAAATTTCATCGAATTGAGGAAACTGTTCAAAAAGCTCATTACAAAACCCTCCTGAGTAATATTTGGGGGATCATGTTATCTCATAATCCCTTTTGCCGAATATGCCGGTACCGACTCTGACCATTGTAGCTCCTTCTTCAATGGCTACCAGATAGTCGCCTGTCATCCCCATTGACATAACATCTACCCGACTATTATTACTCAAATTATTATTTATGTCAACACATTTTTTACGTAATTTCACAAAGTATTCCCTGTTTTTCTCCGGATCATCAACATTTGGTGCAATACACATCAACCCCCTGACGTTTACATAAGGGTACTCTGATATATTTACATAAAGATCATCCAGCTCTTCTATCGGAACTCCGAACTTCGTATCCTCATGGGCGATGTTCACTTCAATGAGTATATCCTGAACTCTCCCGGCCTTTTCTGCTCTTTTGTTTATCTCCTCTGCCAGGGCCTGATTATCCACTCCGTGTATGAGATCCACCTTGCCTGCTATGTATTTTACCTTGTTCTTCTGCAGATGCCCTATCATATGCCAATGTATGTCCTTTGGCATCTGCTCCATCTTTTCGCATAATTCCTGAACCTTGTTTTCACCGAACACCCTTATGCCGGCATTATATGCTTCCATAAGATCACTTACGGGCTTGGTCTTGCTCACGGCTATCAGGGTGACCTCCGACCTGTCCCTGCCGCATCTTGCGCATGCTTCTTTTATATTCTCCTCCACTTTTTTAAGGTTTTCAGTGATCATCCTCAATCCTCCTGTGTTTTCTTGAAATCGGTATCCGTGACAAAGTCACTGTCATTGACTCCGTCCCCGTCCAGTACTATATAATCGTATACCTGCAGATCATACATGGATTCGGATTCAACTATGGAATACTCCTTATTGGCATTTATGACCGATATCTTTGTAAAATCAGCATAGCCCTTATTCATGTTATAGACACCTGTGAGGGATTCCTTCGCCCCTATGGTGTATTCATCCTGGGAATCCTTCTTGACGATCACGTCTCCGTTATTAAAGGCAGAGGTATCCACATAGAACATGTCATCCTCACTGTTATAGATGTCAACCGTCATATATTCCGTGGATTCGCTGCCATCCTCCAGATAAGTCTTCCTCAGGAATCCCGCTTCATCCCCTGCATCCGCATTGGAAGCGAATTCTACCGGTATGACATAGAACTCCCTGCTGACTATGGCGGAATTGGGAACCTTAAGACCCTTAACCTCGTCTATCTTAAGCTCTATGTCAACGTATCTGTCTGTGGCAAAATTGATCATGGAATCCTTTAGATACAGGACTCCGTAATCCTTGTCCTCATTTGTGATCAGTTCCACATCGGCATTTGATTCATAGTCATTCTTCAAAAATCTTACCTTCACTGCCTTATTGTCACTCAGTGCTTCCTTGGTGGTATCGTCCAAAGGGAATACTATCTGCCAGTTTTCGGAAGTTATGAGCTTGTAGGCAGGATCTCCCATGGATACCAGCTCTCCGTCTATGAGCTGTTCCTTTGGATGTTCGGCTTCGTTAAATGTATCCTCCGTAACGCCGGAGGCAGTGACATTCTCCAGCCCGTCATGGTTATACACTATGACGCCGCTGTCGGGAGAATAACCCATATCGATAAGGTCGCTGTAAGCATTGTTGGAAACGGAACGAAGGTTCTCCAGTGCGCTCTGATTTGCCAGCTTTCTTATGGTGTTTTCTAGGGATATCTGCATATTGTAGACATCATCAAAATCACCGTCATCATAAGTTGAGCTGAAGCTTATGAGTTCGGTACGGAGTTCCGATAGATCTTCATCGGACAAGACTGTATTGATCGCTGCGGAGTCCTTGATCATTTCCGACAGGACGCCGCTCTCATCAATGGAATATACGAGACCGCTGCGACTGATATGTCGGCTCTCGCCGGCATAATAATTGATGTATCCGTTATTGTTTGCGGATACCACCTGCTCTGTCCTCAATGCTACACCCCTGTAGGTACTGTCTACGGCAAGGGATCCTTCCATTACCTCATATCCTGACAGTTTTGTGACATGCATGCCGGAATATACGATCAATACTATATAGATGAGTATGGCACCAAAGATCAGTGTTCCTGCATTAAGATAATGCTTCTTCTGCGGTGCATGATTATGTTGTGGTGTCTGATTATGTTGTTCTGCCATCCTTAGCACAAAATACAGGGCGGGATACCCCGCCCTGATAAACTCAAATCCCGGATCACAACGCTACTATCACTTTATCGGCAAGATCCTCGGGGAGGTCCTCCTTCTTAACGGAAATACTTACCGTGACCGTAATGTCATACCTGTTGCTCAGGGTTTCTATCCTCTTCAAACTATCTATATAATCGTCATCCTTAACATACGCTGTCTTCAGGAAAGCATCAATATATAACTGTTCAAGATCGTGATCGGCAGATACTATGCCGGCTACAAATCCGTAGAATTCGTTGGAAGCCATCACGCCGTATTTGCTTACATCCACAAGCCTTATGGAATTCTTGAGCTCAAGGATATGCGATGAATCCTTGTCCACAAATACCAGACTTCCCTTTGCGTTCTTTGCAGCCTCATTGGCTTTGTCCAGCAAGACTTTCGTCTTACCCTTTCCCTTTTCTCCTATGATCAGCTGTATCATTGAGGAATCCTCCTTTATGAAAATATTGGTGTTAATATTATATCTTATGAAGGCACTAAAAACAACCTGAAGGACTTTCTACTGTATCATCTCCAAAAGTGAGTTTGTCTTTGAATAAAGTACATCCACATTGTCGGATTTCATCACCACCGAGATGTATGAATTACCCGAAGCATCCTTTGACAGCATCACAAGATTGGTTCCTGCAGCAGCCGTGGATCCTGTCTTTCCGCCTATCACGGTGACGTTTGAGGGTGCTGTGTAGTCTCCCCTCAGATATCTGTTTGTAGACTCACATTCAAAGGTCACATCCTCACCGTTTGCATTATGATATACCGACGAATAATCCTTCATACCTACTATCTCGATGAATTTCGCGTATTTTAAGGCATGATCGAACATGAGATACATATCATATGCAGTAGTATAGTGATTCTCATCCTGAAGCCCCGATGGATTTACAAAATTGGTATTGGTTGCCCCAAGTCTTCTCGCCTTCTCATTCATCATATCCGCAAAGCCCTCTATAGAGCCTCCCACATTTACGGCTATGAGATTGGCAACATCATTTGCGGAATAGATAAGAAGGTAATGGAGAGCCTGATCGAGGGTCATGGTATCTCCGGGACGGAGTCCCACCTTCTGGATATCATTCTCTGTAAATACACAATTCTCATCTGCGGTAAGGACCTGATCCATGCTGCAGTTCTCCATGGCTATTATCGCCGTCATGACCTTGGTCATGCTGGCAGGATAAAGCCTGGTATATGGATTTCTGTTGTACATGGTGTTGGTATTCCGAAGATCGAACAGCATGGCCGCCACATAGGAATCCGGTCCGTATTCCGTCTCGTTCTCTGATGAGGACTCCTCACCGGGGATACAAAGATTCTCTGCAAATGACGGCGCACACTGCCTCGCGTCCTGAGACTCGAGCCTGAATGCGCTCTTTGATGAATCCTTATCAAAGGGTATCTCATAGGAAAGCTTACCGCATCCGTTAAGAAACGTCATGGTAAGCACGATAAGGATCGTGGGCACCAAAGATCTTATATGGATTTTGACATTATTTATACATCTCACGCCATTCCATATCCCCTCTGTCAAGAGATTTGATCAGAAGCTCCGCCGTGGCAAGATTGGTGGCCAGCGGAATATTGTGTATATCACAAAGCCTTATGATATTGCTGTTGTTGGGCTGCTCATGATTTTTTGATGATAAGGGATCTCTTAAAAAGATGACCAGATCCAGTGAATTTGCTTCGATCTGTGCTCCTATCTGCTGCTCTCCCCCCAGATGGCCCGCAAGATATTTGTGCACCGAAAGCCCTGTCGCCTCTTCAATGAGTCTTCCTGTCGTACCCGTGGCAAAAAGATCATTTTTGGCAAGGATCCCCCTGTAGGCTATGCAGAAATTCTGCATCAGCTTCTTTTTTGCGTCATGCGCAATAAAACCGATATTCAATTTACCTACCTCCTCCTTATGACCTTCTACAGGTCCAGATCAAGTGTCAGTCCGGTCTTTCCTCTGACCTCCCTGCCGGTAAGGCCCACATTGATGACCAGTCCTATCTCCGCCAACAGGCAGATAAGGGATGTGGATCCATAGCTGATGAAGGGCAGCGGCAATCCCGTATTAGGAAGCAATCCCGTTGCAACCCCAATATTTGCAAAGGATTGGAAGCCGATGTGGGCAGCCACACCGGCACAAAGGAGCGTCCCTGACAGATCATCCACCTTTCTCCCTATGTGTATTATTATACCAGTAATCAGAGCAAAAAGGCCAACCATTGCCACACAGCCCGTAAATCCCAGCTCCTCCCCCGCAACGGCCATGATAAAGTCGGTCTGGGGCTCGGAAATGAAGTTTCCGTTTTTCACCGAGCCTACCTCGTTATTCTTATAGCCCTTTCCGGTGAGCCTTCCGCTTCCTATGGCTACGATGGAATTCTGCTGCTGATATCCGGCAGTATCCTGATATTTATCGGGCTGGAGCCAGGCAAGTATCCTTGTCTGCTGATAAGTCTCTATGATCTCCTGTCCCGGCTGAAGTATCAGGAATGCACCTATTATGAATACAGGCAGTGCTATGGCAACCACCGCTCCGATTATCCTGTATGACAATCCTCCAATATAAAGCATTGATACGAATACAACAGTTACCACAATACTTGTCGACAGATCCGGCTCATCAAGTATCAGATAGATCGGTACCGCAGCAAGGATAATTGCAAACAGTATATTGCCCGGTGTATTTATCTTCTCGCTCCTCTTGGAGATAAAGGCCGCAAAGAACAGTATGAGCAAAATCTTTGCTGCTTCGGAGGGCTGGAACTGTATACCGGCTATCTGTATCCATCTTTTTGCGTTATTGACACTCTCACCGAAAAGCTTGACCAGCACCAGAAGTCCTACCGCAAGGATGTAATAAAACCAGTAGAATTTCAGCAGGAACCTGTAATTGATCAAGGATACAACAAGCATCACGACTATGCCCAGGATCAGTCCCTGGATCTGGTGGCTCTGTACAGATTCCTTGGCACTGCCGATTATCATCACACCGTACAGCGATAGAAGGATGGCAACGATCGGCAGCAGAAAATTGTAGTTTTTAAGATCATATCTTCCCATCAGTCCAGATATGCCTCCCCATCAGGTGTTTCGGCTACACCGGTAATTATATCACTCGGATCCTTAAGCTTAAAGTAGTATGAGATTATATCTCTCGTGGTCTCCGCCGCATTCGAGGAGGTGTATCCGTATGCTATCCTGGTAGCTATGGATATCTGCGGAGAATCGTATGGTGCATAGCATATGAACACCGCATGGTTCGGTCTGGTAGTCGTCTGCTGAGCGGTTCCCGTCTTACCCGCTATGAGCACGGGATAGTTTTCAAATGCGGAATACGAGGCCGCAGCCGCCCTCATACCCTCATGAATGGCGTACCAGGTGGTATCCTGCAGAGCCATTTGATTCCTGATGCCGGGTTTGTAATCCTCCAACAGCTCACCATTGGCGGAATTAAGCCTGTCAAGGATACTGAGCTTATAAACAGTACCGTTATTGGCCAATGCCGTTACATACCGTGCAAGCTGGACCGTAGTATAGTTATGGGTGCCCTGTCCGATGGCGGAACGCACCGAGTCCGTGTCGGATACATTGGGTTCCGTCTCCGTTATCTCCACTCCACTCTTTTCACTCAGTCCGTACAGATCACAGTAATGTCTGATCTTTTCAAGTCCCAGTTCGGAGTTATAAAGCCCTGTCGGTCCCGCACTCAGTCTGTAACCCACCTCGTAGAAGAAATAGTTGCAGGAATGCTCTATGGCTCCCACCACCGTAAGCATGCCGTGGGTACCGTTGGGATAGATCCAGCACTTGGGATTGGGGTCAACCTTGTCATAAACACCGACACAGTCTATCCCCTCTCCTATGTTTATGACTCCCTCTTCCAGACCTGCCGTAGTTGATATTGGCTTGAAGGTTGATCCGGGAGCCGTCCTCTGCTGGGTCGCATTGTTATAAAGAGGAAGCGATAAGTCATTATTGATCTTGTTGAAATAATCCGCATCAACGGAATTCGCCATCTTGTTATCGTCAAAGCCGGGATAGGTCACCATTGCCAGCACCTCACCAGTGGCAGGATCCGTTATTACGGAGGACCCGGTACAGGGATCGAGAGCCAGCTGAGCCGGAGTGATCTCCAGAGATCTGATGCTCCCGGTGATCATCTGATAAGGTGTCACGGTACCGTTCAAAAGGCCTTCCTTTACCCCTTCCTTATCCTCAAGTATGCCCTGCTCATAGAGTATCATGCAGATCTGAAGACCGTTTATGGAATCATCCTCGATCATGTATTTATAAAGCTTCCTCGAAAACCTGTTATCCCTTTTCAGTTCCTCGCAGATAAAGGATACCAGTGACCTGTATACCTCATCGGAATCGGAATACCCTCCGCCGTTTTCCGTCAACAGATCCGAAACACCGATATATCCTTTGGATATGGCATTCTTAAGATATTCCGACAGTGATATCTCTCCCGCAGCCCACAGCGCCTCATATTCGTCTCCTTCACCCACAAGGCTCATGTCAAATATCCTGACATTTTCATCCTTGAGCATGGCAACTATATATGTTTCATATTCCTGGTATTCGGGATTAAGATCATTATAAGGTGTATTGCCGTTTATCATCTCGTTTTCCAGAGTGGCGGTCACGGTACCAAGCTTCTGTTCATATATACCGTACACCTGTCTCTCATATGTCTCGGCCTGGTCGGAGGCTATATGAGCCAGAGAGATGACATTATTGTTGATCAGGGCATAATACACATCATCTATGGGGATGACGATATCGGCGGCACTGGTGACCTCGCCGTAATCAACCCTTTTCATGTTCCTTATCTTGGATACGACTATACCTGCGATCTTCTGTTCCAGGATCTTATATACCGCACTCTGCAGTTCATAGTCTATGGTCAGTGTGAGATCGTTGCCGGCCACCGGCTCCACTCTCCTGCCTGTCTCCGTGACACGTCCCAGATTATCCACGAATATCTCCTGGCTCCCCTTAGTGCCCTGAAGCTCATTCTCCATAACCTGCTCTATACCGGCTTTTCCCACCATATCATTCAATTCGTAGTGATGAGGATACCTCTCCTCGGTATTGACCTCGTTCAGTGTGGCAAGCTCTTCATCGGAGATCTTTCCCGTATATCCTAAGATATGGCTCATGGAAGGATCATCTACGTACACCCTTATTGTATCCTCGGCGATATCCACGCCCTGCAGGGTGTCCTTATTCTCCATGATCTCTGCCACGGTATTTTCATTTACATCGGTGGCAACAGTGGATGCTATGTACTTCTGATAGGAATTGGAGAACATCGCCATACGGATACGGGCAACCTTCAGGATCTGTGATTTGGTAAGACCCGCCATGGGCTCGAAATCGTATTTCCCGTCCTTCTTCTCGGTATATCTTCCTATGCCGAACATCTTCTTGGCGCAAAGATACTCCATCACGTCATCCGGTGTCGCATTCCTCTCCTTTACCAGAAGCTCATCTGTCCTGGTATGGCCGTAGCAGTCGGCTAAAAATCTTAAAAGAGCAGTACCGCTGACTGTGAACTGGTAGTTTCCGTTTTCGTCTATCACGATATCAAAATCCATGGAGTCGAGAGAATCGCCGTTGCTTTCGATGATGTCGATAAGGTTTATTATGGTATCGTTGATCATCATATCCTTGGTGGAATTGGAATCGTAATTATCCTCTATGGTCACGGAATAAGCCAGCTTGTCCTCCGCAAGTACCTTGCCGTTCCTGTCATATATGGAGCCTCTGGTGGCCTTGAGAGTTTTTTCTCTTTCGATCTTTAATGTGAAATTATCCTGATAGGTCTCTCCGTTTACGATCTGCAGCACAAAGAGTCTGTAGATAACAAGTATCATAAAGAAGATCAGGAATATGCCCAGGATGAAGATCCTTGTAGTGATAAGCCCTATGAATTTATCTCTGAAACGTTTGAAATAATCCATGCCTAATCACTCTCTCTTTCGAAGGTCTTGAGCCTGTATATGATACGCTGCAGAGGAATATAAACTATAGTTGCGACAACTATCGTATAAGCAGCCTCCGGAAGGATCACATGCAGGAAATAATAACCTATATCAAATCTGGCTCTTAAAAGGAACCCGAAAAAGTAGGTAAGGAAAAGGTATGCCAGATCCGAAAGGGATATGAACAATATGGGGAATTTGATATCATCGGGATAGAATACCCGGTTAGCCACGCCGTTCACGTATCCGATATAGAGGAATATAAGCATGTTGATGCCCAGGAAATCGGCATAGAAAATATCCATCAGCAGTCCGCTGATGAAGCCGGCTATCATGCCGTCGCTCCTGCCCTCCACGAAGCCGTAGATACTGGTCACGATCACCATAAGGTTTGGAACTATGCCTGCAAAGGCGATGCTCTGAAACAGGGTGCACTGGAGAAGAAAGCATATGAAGATGAGTAATATCTGTACGACTCTCTTCATTACAGTCCGTTATCCTCTTTCATTTCCGTTATCACAAGAACCACATCCAGATGCTCGAAATCCACAAGAGGTGTGAGCATCCCTGATTTGGTAAGGTTGTTAGGGTCCTTCTTTATGCTGGTGATGTATCCTATGGCAATACCCGGCAGATATCTGTCCGAGATATTACTGGTCACTATCTTGTCTCCCACGTCCACTTCATCATCGGGATCACGCAGCTGGCCGAATTCGATGGTGCCGTTGCCTATGGATTCCAGGCTTCCGTATACTATCAGATTGTCGGAGGTGTTGAGCATCCTTCCGGACACATTGCTGTCATCATCTATGATGGACCTTACCTGTGCCCAGTGGGCCCCGGTCTTTGTCACTATACCCACGAGTCCGGCCCCGGAGATCACATTCATTCCCTCCTTTATGCCGTCCTCTTCTCCCTTGTCTATAACGAATACGGAATACCAGTTTCCCGGATCCTTTCCGATGACTCTTGCTCCGATCTTGTCATATTCTTCATATTCGGCATCCAGCTCGAACAGTTCCCGAAGATCGATAAGTTCGAATCTCTCCTCGGTCAGCTTATCGTTCTGCTGTGTAAGCTCATCCACCTGTGCCTTAAGTGCCGCATTTTCAGACAGCACCTCCTGTACCTCCCTGAAATCATCTGCTCTTGTATTAACATAGGTGGATATCTCGGTGAGTCCCGCTTTGAAGGGTACAACAGTATAACCCGCTATGTTATTGAACAAAGCAGGTATCACGTCTGTTGTAAAGCTCAGTATCATGAGCAATATTGAAACTGCCGTCAGTAATAAAAGAAGGTATTGAGACGGTATGGTGAATTTCCTTCGTTTAAGTTTGATCCTTGCCATAGGCTTTATGCATTATCATGCATCTTCCGACATCTCATTTATGGAGTAGGCCACGGACCTGAAGTTGTGATCCTTTATCACACGGGCGAGACCATATGCCGCGCTTTCCTGAGGGTTTTCGGATTTATTCACCTTAAGCGCCGTCCCCTTGACTATGAGCTCGTCAAGATGAGTCAGTGCTGCAGTCCCTCCTGTCAGGTATATGCCCTTCCTGTATATATCCGCCGAAAGCTCCGGCGGTGTCCTTTCAAGTATGAGCTTAACGTTGTCGACTATAGTGGAAGCTGTTTCTGCGATGGCATTGTCGATAAGATCCGTGGGTATGGATCGCTCAACAGGCAGTCCCGTCACAAGATCCCTGCCGTAGACCACTGCAGGCTCATGCTTGTCCTCGATCTCCTTAAGGCTTATCTTAACCTGTTCTGCCGTCTTCTCTCCGATGACAAGTCCGAATTCTCTCCTTACGACGGATCTTATGGCATCATCGAACTTACGGCCTCCCTGCTTTATCAGCTTTGAAAGAACTATGCCTCCCAGAGAGAGTACGGATATCTCGGTGGTCTCAAAGCCTACATCCACTATGAGTGCGCCCTGTGAAGTCTTGACATCGATACCCATGCCCAGACCGTCGGCCAGTGACTTTTCAACCATCATTATCTTTCTGGGCTTTACTCCGGAATCCTTTATAAGATCGTAGAACGCTCTCTTCTCAACCTCTGTGACATCTGTGGGAACAGATACGTAATAATCCGCTCCGGCGCTGTGTCCGTCGGTGAGTTCATTGATGAAGTGATTTAAGACGGAGGACATATTGCCTATATCTGCGATAACGCCGTTCACCAGAGGATATGAAACCCTTATGTTCTGGGGTGCCTTCTCATACATGTCATAGGCCGAATCCCCATAGGCAAACAGAATGTCCTTCTTCATAACAGCCACCATGTTCTTCTCATTAACGATCATGTCCTTGGCGCTGAAATATATCTTGATATTACCTGTTCCTAAGTCTATACCGAATGCTATGCTGCTCAAAACATCTGCCTTTCTTCCCTAAAACTGTAATACCTTCCATTTCCGATGATGATGGAATCCAGCAGTCGTATCCCTGCGGTTTCACCGGCCGCTTTAAGCTCTCTGGCCGCTTCAAGATCACTGGATGAAGGTGTTGGATCACCGCTCGGATGGTTATGTACCAGAATGATATTAACTGCATCCTGCTTAAGAGCTTCCCTGATTATCTCCCTGACGGGAACCGCCGATGCATTTACCGAGCCTATGGATGCGTGAAAATCGCTTATATGTCTCAGCCTGGTGTCGAGCATCATCACATATACATTCTCTCTTTTAAGATCCCTGAGATCCTGCATATAATGCGTGACAGCCTCATTAACACCGGCTATGGCTATCCTCTGATCCCTGTCCCCGTGCCACATCCGCTTCGCTATCTCCGAAAGACAGATCAGCTGTCTGGCCTTAACCTTGCCTATGCCGTCAATATGGCACAGCTCAGCCGGGGTCATACTGCTTATCCCGTTGATACTGCCGCCCGCCGCTTTTATTACCTTCTCGGCCAGGTCTCTCACATTGCACTCTCTTGTGCCGTTCCTTAATATGACTGCCAGAAGCTCCGCGTCGCTTAGTGCTTCGGGTCCATATCTGTCAAATCGCTCGTAGGGCCTGAGACTTACGGGATAATCCTTCATTCCTATATTCATCTTACCTCTCTTTCCCTGATCATCATGCCTTCCTGCCCATTTCTGAGTCGTGGAAGCGGATCAGTAATGCGAAAAAGAGGTGCTTCTCTCTACAACGTTTTATCTTATCATTTTAAGCATATCACGGTCAATGATTTTGTCCGTAACCAGTCTCTGCAGAGTATTCATTATCCCGAACTTTGCATGCCCCCAGGTCAGGCCTCCCTGAAAGTATACGGAATAAGGTTCCTTAAGCGGTCCGTCTGCCGAAAGCTCTATGGAGGATCCGGAAACGAAATTGCCCGCAGCCATTATTATATCCGAATCATAACCGGGCATGGGCGACGGACTTGGAGTGACGAAGCTGTCCACCGGTGATGAAGCCTGTATGGCTTCGCAGAATGCTATGAGCGCATCTGCCCTGTGAAATGTCACAGCCTGGATGATGTCGTATCTGGGTTCTTTTGAATCAGGAAGCACATCAAATCCCAGTCCCTCATATATGTTTGCGGCAAATATGGCTCCCTTCAGCGCCTTCGCCGTAACCTCAGGAGCCAGAAACAGTCCCTGATAAAAATCCTTGAGAATCCCCAGCGAGGCACCGACTTCCTTGCCAAGTCCCGGACTCGTAAGTCGTCTGGCAGCGTTCTCGACACACCTGCTGCTGCCTGCGATATACCCGCCTACCGGCGCCAGCCCCCCTCCCGGATTCTTGATCAGGGATCCCACAGCCATATCCGCTCCCACATCTGTAGGCTCTATGTCCTCCACGAATTCACCGTAACAGTTATCAACCATTACGATGATATCCTTCCTGATACTCTTTATGTATGAGATACACTCTCCTATCTGCTCCACAGACAGGGATCTTCTGTCGGAATAACCCTTGGATCTCTGGATGGCAATAAGCTTTGTATCATCCTGTATCGCCTTACCTATACCCTCATAGTCGAAGCCCCCGTCCTTCTTAAGCTCCACTTCTCTGTAGGAGACACCGTATTCGGCAAGGGATCCCTGCGACTTCCTTATCCCTATGACCTCGCTTAGGGTATCATAGGGTCTGCCGGACACCGAAACCATGTTGTCCCCTGGTCTCAAGTTAGACATCAAGGCCAGAGCAAGGGCGTGGGTGCCGCAGGTTATCTGCGCTCTTACCAGAGCATCCTGGGCATGAAATATATCCGCATAGACTCTCTCAAGAGTCTCCCTGCCGATATCGTTGTATCCGTATCCTGTACTGCCCATCAGACAGGCTTCCTGTACATGCTCTCTCCTGAAGGCATCCAGGACCTTAAGGGTGTTCTTCTCAGCCATGAGATCGATCTTTTCGAATCTCTCCTTCAGGTTCTCAAGTATGAACTCGCAGTGATCATATACGTCCCTGTCTATTCCCAGTCTCTCATAATAAGAATAATTATCCATTTATCGTCTCCATGATCTCTTCCGCAATGCTGTCCAATTTATCGTACTTGTCAACATCTATCCAGGTAACGTTACGCTCTCTCCTGAACCATGTCAACTGCCTCTTTGCAAAATGTCTGGTCTGAAGCTTTATCTCATATACCGCCTCATCCAGGCTCATGTCTCCCATAAGGTGATCGTACAGCTGTCTGTATCCGAGACCCTGCATGGAGGTCATGTCACGTTTGACCCCCATATCCACCAGTGCCTTAACCTCGTCAAGCAAACCTTCCTCCATCATACGGTCCACACGTTCATCGATCCTTTCATAAAGGATGTCCCTTGGAAGGTTTAATACATAATATGCCAGATCGTACAGGGGCTTCCGGGATCGTTCCATTTCATTCTTTTCGGAAAGCTTTCTCCCCGTCAGTTCGTGATACTCCAAGGCCCTGATGATCCTTTTCCTGTTACCGTGGTATTTTCTGCCGGATTCGGGATCCCTGGAATACAGCAGTTTTTCCATATAGGTCATGCCGTATTCATCGAACATATCCTCATATTTCTGTCTTACTGTCAGATCAACCTCATTATCCGCAAGATCTATATCGTTGATAAGGGCCTGGATGTAGAATCCCGTACCGCCGCACAGAACCGGGAATCTCTTCCTCTCCTTTATCCCGTTTATACATTTTCTGGCCAGATCCCTGAACAGCATGACATTGTATTCTTCATAGGGTTCAAGGATATCTATCATATGGTGAGGGATCCCCTCCATCTCATCCTTTGTGATCTTGGCGGATCCGATGTCCATATGTCTGTATACCTGCATGGAATCACAGGATATGACTTCGCCGTCCAATAATTTGGACAGTTTAACCGACAGGCGCGATTTGCCGGAAGCAGTAGGGCCGGCTATGACTACAAGCTCTTTACCCATGTCACACTATCCTCTTGAAGAACTTCTCCAGATCCTTTCTTGTAAACTCCACCATGGTCGGTCTCCCGTGAGGACAGTTGTATGGATTATCAAGTTCGAAGAGTTCTGTCAAAAGTTCTTCCGCTTCCATCATGGAAAGAGCATCTCCTCCCTTTACGGCAGCTTTACATGACATCTGTGCAAGCCTGTCACGTATAAGGGATACTTCCTCCGTCTTTTTCGATACCTCCGACAGCTCATCAATAAGTCCCAGGAGAATCTCCTTGTTCTCAAGCTTCATGAAACCCTGGGGCACTGCGCGGACCACATAGTCGTTTCCATCAAATCTCTCTATCTCAAATCCAAGAGAGGTAAAAGCCTCAAGATTATCCGACACCGTCTCCTCCTGTTTCGGGGTAAGGGTCATCATGACGGGAGGATCGATATACTGTGAAGCCACGGACCTGTCTTTATATTCTTTTACGAATCTTTCATACATCACTTTTTCATGTGCGGCATGTTGATCTATCAAGAGCATCTTGTCCCTGTATTCGGTAATCCAGTACGTATCGAAGACGCAGCCCACAATGGAAAACTCCTGCCTTGTCTCCCTTGTGATGATCCTGTCGTCGAATAATTCCATCTGTTTTGTTTGAACCGGGTTGGTTTCCATAAAAAAAACACCCCGCTCACTTTCACTGACAGGCTGCGATCCCACATTTTTCGGGCTTTCAGAGATTTTAATAGCATCTGTCACCGGTTTACCGACCTCTGTAAAAAATCTCTCTGAAGGCTCTTCTACTGAAGTTTTTGATGCATTTTCCTCTGCTCGGATTATGTCAACATAGGACCTGTCTGCAGGATTACCTGCACCGTTTTCAGGCTTTGCAAGTCCATAACGCACGTTTTCAAACGGCTCCGGTGCCTGCTTCTCCGGCACATATTCTTCTTTCTTTTCGGGTGCAAGCTCCACGGGATTGATATGCTCTTCCCTCTTAAGCCTGTCCTCAACACTCCTTTCCACAAAGTCATATACTGCCGTGGCAAGTGAGAATTTCACCTCTGATTTTCTCGGATGCACGTTCACATCCACCATCCCCGGATCAAGTGAGAGCATCAGATATACAAAGGGGAATTTATGCTGCATCAGATATGGTTTATATGCTGTTTCAACAGCCTTCTCTATTATCCTGTCGTTTACTGCATGTCCGTTTACGAAAAAGGTCTCCATGCTCCTGTTATTTCTGGCCACCAGTGGTCTTGCAATATACCCGTTTAGAGACATGGCATTATCCGAGGCCTCTATATGCAGTATGGCATCGGCTATCTCTCTTCCGTAAACCTTGTATATATTATCCTTTACGGATCCGTTTCCCGTGGTGACAAGCCTTATGTCATTACCTGTCACATATTTGAATGCTATATCGGATCTTTCTATGGCTGTCTTCTGTATGTATTCGGTGATATATCCGGCCTCAGTCTGAGCGCTCTTCAGGAATTTCCTTCTTGCGGGAACATTTGCAAATATATTCCTTGCTATGACCGTGGTACCGTCTCCGCAGCCCACTTCTTCCAAAGCAATCTCCCTGCCGCCATCGATCCTGTATCTGACTCCCGTAAGCTCACCGCGAACCTTGGTGACCATCTCCACCTCACATACGGCTGCCACGGTGGACAGAGCTTCTCCTCTGAATCCAAGACTTCTGATATCAAACAGATCCTCGGCGGTGCTTATCTTGCTTGTGGCATGGGGAAGGAAGGCTGTACGCACCTCATCCCTTTTTATCCCGCAGCCGTTATCCGTAACTCTTATGAGATCGATACCACCGCCCTTTATCTCCACTGTGACGGCGGATGCACCTGCGTCTATGGCATTTTCCGTAAGCTCTTTGACCACTGAAAGAGGTCTCTCTATGACCTCGCCTGCAGCTATCTTGTTTATGGTATTTTCATCAAGAAGTCTGATCATCTTAGTCTTCACCCCTTATCCTTCTCGGCGACGGCCTTATCGTGAAGTCTGTATAATGCATTCATGGCATCAATGGGAGTCATGGCCAGAGGATCCATGGAAGCCAGCTCCGATATGATATCCGCATCATGATCCATATCAAAAAGCGATATCTGATTCAGATCCATCTCATCCGGCTTAGTGTGCCCGGAAGGTGCAACATGGGTGACCTTCTCCGGTATCTCGGCTCCGGAAAGCTCCGCCACTATCTCGTCTGCCCTGTCGGTGATCCTCTTGGGTACTCCCGCAAGGCTTGCCACATGTATACCGTAGGATTTATCGGCTCCCCCTCTTACCACCTTTCTCAGGAAAACTATATCCTCTCCCATCTCTTTAACGGCAAAGCAGTAATTCTTTGTGCCGCCAACCTTACCCTCAAGCTCCGTCAGCTCATGATAATGAGTCGCAAAAAGGGTCTTGGCTCCGCAAATGCGCTTGTCTCCTATGTATTCCACAACTGCCCAGGCTATGGCCAGTCCATCATACGTGGATGTACCCCTGCCTATCTCATCCAGGATCAACAGTGAATCCTTTGTGGCATTTCTTAATATGTTGGCCACCTCAGTCATCTCCACCATAAAGGTAGACTGTCCGGAAGCAAGATCATCCGAGGCACCCACCCTTGTAAATATCCTGTCAACAATAGCTATGTCGGCACTGTCACAGGGTACATATGATCCCATATGGGCCATGAGGACGATAAGGGCTACAAGTCTCATATAGGTGGATTTTCCGGCCATATTGGGACCCGTGATGATGGATATCCTGTTATCGTCATTGTCTAGGTATACATCATTTGACACAAAGGAATCATTCCCCAGCATCTTCTCCACTACAGGATGCCTGCCGCCTTTGATGTCGATCTTTCCTCCGGTATTGATCTTGGGTCTCACATAGTTTTCATGCTCTGCCACATAGGAAAGAGAAGCAAGTACGTCAAGAGTCGCTATAGCCTTTGCGGTGTCCTGAAGCCTTGTGATATTCCCCTTAAGTGTGGTCCTGACCTGTATGAAAAGCTCCTTTTCCAGTGCCACGAGCCTCTCCTCGGAATTGAGTATCCTGTCCTCCATATCGGACAGTTCCTTTGTGGTATATCTTTCTCCTCCGGAGAGGGTCTGCTTTCGTATAAAGTGATCGGGCACAAGTGAAAGATAAGAATTCGTAACCTCAAAGTAATAGCCGAATACTTTATTTGTCTTGATACGAAGATTCTTGATACCCGTCTCATCCCTTGTACGGGCCTCCAGCTCCATGAGCCAGTCCCTGCCCTCACTCTTTGCCCTCTTTAATTCATCCGCTTCCTTTGAGGCTCCCTCCTTAATGATCCCTCCCTCGCTGATAAGTACGGGAGGCTCATCACATATCATCCTGTCTATGAGCTCATACATGTCAGACAGGGGGTCTATCATATCGGACAGATTCTTTATGAGGCTTGAGGAAAAGCCTGCCGTCAGATCCTTTATGGCAGGGAGCATGGACAGCGAGGATTTAAGAGCTACAAGATCCCTGGGATTTGCAGTCTCATATGAGACCCTGCTCATGAGACGCTCTATGTCGTATATGGTATTCATATACTCTCTGATCTCGTCACGATCTATGATCCTCGAAGAAAGCTCTTCTACGGCATCCAGACGCTCCTCGATGCTCTTTTTATCGATAAGGGGCTGCTCTATATACCTTCTGAGCATCCTGGACCCCATGGCGGTCCTGGTCTTATCCAGGATCCATATGAGGGATCCTCTCTTTTCCTTGTCTCTTAAGGTTTCCGTAAGCTCCAGATTTCTCCTGGTGGAAGAATCGATGAGCATGAATCCGTTGGGCTTAAGGATACTGATCCTGACTATATTGCCCAGATCGTTCTTCTGTGTCTCAAACAGATAACCAAGGAGTGCACCCGTGGCTATCCTGCCGTAAGGCAGGTCATGGAGTCCCAGGCCGTCGGTATGAGCCACCTTGAAGTGCCGTCTTATCAGGTCATCGGACGCGTCTTCATCAAAGCTTTTATTTGACAGAGCATTCACCAGAATGCGGTATTTATTCCTCAGGTGATCCGTATCCAGACCGCACATAAAAAAGGCCTCGTTACAGACGATCTCTCTGGGCTCAAACCTCATGATCTCATCATTAAGCCTTACGGTATCGGAAACCTCACCGGTAAAGAAATCACCGGTAGTGACATCACAGATGGCTATACCGAAAACATCCGAGGAATAAAAGATGCTCATGATATATGAATTACAGGAGCTGTCCATCTCGGATATATTGGTATTGGTTCCGGGAGTAACGACCCGGATCACACCCCTCTTAACGATGCCCTTGGCATCCTTCGGGTCCTCCAGCTGCTCACATACTGCGACCTTATATCCCTCCTGTATCAGCCTGTTGATATAGATCTCGGCAGCATGAAAAGGCACTCCGCACATGGGAGCTCTCTCCTCCAGTCCGCAGGCTTTGCCTGTAAGGGTAAGCTCCAGGACCCTTGATGTGGTGACAGCATCGTCAAAGAACATCTCGTAAAAGTCACCCAATCTATAAAAAAGGATGCAGTCAGGGTACTCCTCCTTCATGGAGAGATAATGCTGCATCATGGGACTGACTTTAGTTTTATCAACCTCTTTGTACGTCATAACCTGTTAATTATAAAAAAATAAAAAACCTTTTACAAGTAAAAGAGGCTTTGGACCACTGTCCAAAGCCTCTCCCGAAAAACCTCTTACATCTTGAATCTTCCGACGATCTCCTTCATCTCTCTTGAGCACACCAGAGTCTCATCCACAACCTCATCCGTACTAGAGGTAAGGGAAACGATATCCGTCGTCTTCTGTGCTATATCCGTAACGCCTCTTGCAGATTCTCCGATGGTGGAGTTGATGCCGGAGATGGAATCCGATACCTGACCGATAGAATTGGTAAGTGAAGAAACCGCATCATGTATCGAGGACATATTGACCTCGAAATTAGTGGCATCATTGGAGTATCCTTCGGCTATCTCATCAAATTTCGCATAATCAGCCATGGCATTCTTATCGATGTATTCGAGAGCTCTCTCCAGACATCTGCTCATGTTGTCAACTGACTTGTGAACCTCCTCTACTATGTCATTGATACCGCTGACTGTATCGGAGGACTGGGTTGCAAGATGTCCGATCTCTTCTGCGACCACTGCGAAGCCTCTTCCGGCCTCACCTGCTCTTGCGGCCTCGATGGAAGCATTAAGTGCAAGGAGATTGGTCTGTCCCGCTATGCTCTTTATGGTCTCTGTCAGCTCATTGATCTTATCAACTGCCTTGCTCTGCTCTATGGCATCATCAGACTGCCTCTTGACATCCTCAAAAAGATTTCTTGCATTTGTAAGAGAAATCTGAACATCTGCCTTGATACTGTCGGCCTTGTTCTTGATCTCAACAGCATTCTGGGTACCCTGCTCGGAAAGCTCGTTGATCTGTGTTGCATTGTCCACAACGATGCCTACGCTTCCGTTTATGGTCTCGGTGGTAGCGGAGGTTTCCTGCATGCCTGCTGCAAGCTCCTGGGATGTGGCAGAATTGTCAGCGGAATTATCATTCATCTTGACTGTCATGTCCTTGAGCCTGGTCGCATTGGTATCAAGCTGTTCGGCTGCATGATCGATCTCCGCAACTACTTCCTTAATGGCTTTTCTTAAGGTTCCGATGGATCTGCCAAGCTGTCCGATCTCATCCTTTCTGTATATAACCTTTTCCGCATCATCGTTATGTCTGAAATCAAGCTTTGATGAATTCTCAAGTATGGTGGTAAGAATCCCTACGGGCTTCAGCTGTACCCTGATAAAGAGATACATGAGCACGCCTATGACGATGAGTGCTATTACCACGAAGACGATTGACTTTTTCATGGTATCTGTGATGGGAGCGTATACATCCTTCTCATCTACGGTGATGATGTAGATATTATGAGAACCGGGCTGTACATAGCTTCCTGCATACTTCATGGCTCCCTTGAATTCGTATTCTATAACCTGAGGCTCCGGAACCTTTCCCTCTGCAAGCTGTCCGACAATGCTCTTAACCGCTGCATTCTCAACGGGCTTTCCTATCTTCTCGGGTGTGGGATGATAGAGCATGGTACCATCCTCACTGACCACATATGAATAGCTTGAATCATAACTCTCAAGCTTAATATCACCTACGATGTCACCGATGACACCGGGATTCGCACTGATCCATGATGCATTGGAATCAAGCAGTGCACCACCGATCTCAACCATCGTCAGAAGGTCGCTCTTTACGGTGGTCTTATAATTCTCCCTGAATTCGACCACGTTTACGAACTCTACTATGATCGCAACGATGATCATCGCCACCAGCACACCCACAACGACAAGATCGCCTAAAGACTTAAATCCCGTTAATTTCCGTCCGCCTTCGGCTGCTTCTTTCTTCTTACCCATTTCAAGTAACCCTCCATAGTATTGATTCATAAA
>CAMOIV010000017.1 GCA_946616305.1 uncultured Lachnospiraceae bacterium
CATGTACACCGATGGCATGGCAAGCCAGGCGATGCACTAGAATATTATAATAAAAACCTTCCCTTTCATCAAGATATAGTTGTGCACATTTACCAAAACAAGAGCGCCTGTCAGTCAACTATATGTCCGTTGTAATAAAAGCCCATACACTCATCAAGACGGACCCTCACCATGTCTCCCACCTTATGTCCTTCCATGGGATAGTGAACCACGCTGTTCTGTGAAAGCCTCCCCGTAAACCTCTCTGGGTCCTTCTCGTCCACTCCTTCCGTAAGGACCTCCATGGTCCTTCCTTCAAACCGTTTTGCCTGCTCCTTGGAGACCTTCTGTACACATTTAAGCACCCGGTCGAAGTTCTTCTGGACGTATTCCTTATCAAGCTGCTCCATTTCGGCTGCGGGAGTCCCCTTCCTTGGCGAATACTCAAAGGTAAATGCTCCGTCATATCTTACACGCTCTATGACATCTATGGTCTCATCCACATCCGACTCCGTTTCATGGGGAAAACCCACCATGATATCCGACGTCAGAGAAACATCCTCTATCTCCTGCTTTATCCTGAGGGCAAGGCTGATATAGTCTTCCTTGGTATAGTGCCTGTTCATGGCCTTAAGGATCCTGTCCGAGCCTGCCTGCAGCGGCAGATGTATATGCCTTGCGATCTTCGGGTTTTCTGCTATGACCCTGATAAGAGAATCAGACAGATCCTTGGGATGGGATGTCATGAACCTTACACGTTTAAGACCGTCTATCCTGCATACCTCCTCGAGAAGCATGGGGAAATCCGTTTTAGTATCAAGTCCCTTGCCATAGGAGTTCACATTCTGTCCTAAAAGCATGACTTCCACCACACCGTCTTCAACGCAGGACTCTATCTCCCTTATGATCTCCTTCGGATCCCTGCTCCTCTCTCTCCCCCGGACATAGGGCACCTTGCAATAGGTGCAGAAATTGTCACAGCCGTACATTATATTTATGCCCATCTTGAAGTCATACTTCCTCCTTACGGGCAGATCCTCCACTATCCTGTCACCGCATTCCCAGATATCGGCTATGCTCTCACTGCTCTCAAGGCGTTTATATAAAAGCTCAGGGAACCTGAATATATTATGGGTACCGAAGATGATATCCACAAAGGGATAGCTCTTCTTTATCTTCTCTACAGCATGCTCTTCCTGCATGAGACACCCGCATATGGCTATGAGCATGTCCTTATTCTTCTCCTTATAGGACTTTGCCACCCCGAGCCTGCCGTACAGCCTTACTGCGGCATTCTCCCTTACGGTGCAGGTATTGTACACAAGTATATCCGCTTCGGACTCCTCCATTGCCTTTGTATATCCCATCTCCTCCAGGGAGCCTGCTATCTTCTCGGAGTCCCTTTCATTCATCTGGCATCCGAAGGTTACGACAAGATACTTAAGTCCCCTGTCCCTGACGAGACCTGCTATCCTGTCGATATATTCTCTCTGTCTTACGCTTTCCTTTATATCCGTCAGTCCGTTCATTTTCCGATAAATCCCGATTCAGTCAATACAGCGTCCATTTTTACGTCCTCATCCTCTGTGACGGTAAAGTCCACAAGCTGGACGTCAAAGGCGAGGCAGATCTTCTTTACGTCTTTAAAGCGCTTAAGATATCTGTCATAATATCCCTTACCGTGTCCAAGCCTTCTTAACTGTCTGTCAGCACCTACACAGGGTATGATGATAAGGTCAGGCTTTATCGAAGCCTTTGTATCCTCTCCTGCCGCATCCGGCTCCATGATGCCATAGCGTCCCTTTGTAAGATGTGCATCCTTCACATACTCCGAAAATTCCATGTCCGTATCGGATATGACTCTGGGAAGATAAACCCTCTTATCCGCCTTCAGGGCAGCATCTATTATGCCTGCAGTATCCACCTCGAATCCGGTGGAATGATACATGAAGATCTTATCTGCTCTTTTCCATTCCTCGCAGTCCGTAAGATATGCTTTTATCTTATCCGAGGCAGATCCCATATATGACGGATCCAGTGACCTTACCCTTTCCGATATGAGTTTCCTCTGTTCCGGTTTAGTCATCGTTTATAAAATCCTCAATAAAGAATTCCGTATCTTTGTGGGCATGGATGTAGGTACCTACCTCATCCCCTCTGATGATCCTGTGTATATTGTCGAGATCCCTGGCATTGGCTATGACCATGTCGCATCCGCTGGCGGAGGCGATCCTTGCGGCAGAGATCTTGGTCGCCATGCCTCCCGTACCCATGCTGCTCCCTGTTGAGCCCTTTGCAAACTCTTCAACCTTTCTGTCTATCCTCTCGATCTCAGGTATGAACCTGGCATCCTCGTTATGTCTGGGATCATCGGTATAAAGCCCGTCTATATCGGATAACAGTATGAGAAGATCCGCCTCGATCAGTGAAGCAACGATGGCGGACAAGGTATCATTATCGCCGAATTCGATCTCATAGGTGGCTATGGTATCGTTTTCGTTCACCACCGGGATGACTCCCAGTGTCAGCAGCTCCTCAAAGGTATTCCTTGCGTTGAAACGGTTCACATTATCCACTATGGTACGCTTGGTCATGAGCACCTGAGCCGTCAGCTGATTGTATTCCGAGAAAAGCTTCTGGTACATCATCATGAGCCTGGCCTGGCCTATGGCCGCCGCCGCCTGTTTAAGCTTGAGCTTTTCATCCGGTCCTTCCTTGGAATAATTGCCTCCGTAGTACAGGCCCCTTATGTGTGCAGCCTTGAGTCCGACGGATATGGCACCGGAGGACACAAGCACCACATCCCGTCCTCCGTTATGGAGATCCGTAAGCTCTCTGACCAGCTTTTCCAGTCTTATAAGATCCGCTCCTCCTGTTTCCTTATGGGTGATGGAGGAGGATCCTATCTTTATCACTATCCTTTTCTTGTCCTTGAATGCTTCTCTCATGTTTTCTCCGTATATTCCTTAATGTATTCTTCCGCAGCCTTGATGCCGTCTATGGCCGATGACATTATGCCTCCCGCATATCCGGCTCCCTCTCCCACGGGATACAGGCCCCTTGTGCTCACCGACACCATATCGTCGTTACGCGTTATCCTGACAGGTGAGGATGTACGTCCCTCGATGCCCGCAAACAGTGTGTCATCCGCATCAAAGCCTTTGATCGTCTGCCCGAAGCCGGACATTGCCTCGATTATATCATCGCAGATATGGGGAGGCAAAATACGTCTTATATCTCCACTGGCGTATCTCCCCTTGCATCCCGGAAGTATGCTGCCAAAGCTCTCTGATATCCTGCCATTCTTAAAATCCCCGAACCGCTGATAGGGTATGGCGCCGCCTCCTTCGCGACAGGCCTTTTCCTCTAAATCCATCTGAAATCTCATGCCTCTTAACGGGTCCGTACCGAATCCCTCAAAATCTTCATCGGATACGGTGCATACTATGGCAGCATTGGAATTCTCCCCGTCTCTTCCGGAGTAGCTCATACCGTTTACGGTAAGGCCTCCTTCCTCGGAGGAGGCATTTATCACGTAGCCTCCCGGACACATGCAAAAGGAGTATACCCCCCGGCCGTCGCTGCAGTGATAGGTCAGCTTATAGGATGCATGCTCCGTGCCCAGGGCTTCATCGATCATGGATCTCTTATGCTCCGCCCTGACCCCCACAGCATAGGGCTTTGCCTCAAGACTGACTCCTCTGTCACAGAGCATCCTGAAGGTATCTCTTGCGGAATGCCCGGGACACAGGAACAATGTGTCGCATTCCACCAGTGATCCCTTTACCGTGATGCCTGACAGCCTGCCATCCTGTATGATCACATCCGTCACAGGGGAATCAAAACGGATATCAGCTCCCATTTCTATCATGTCTTCCCGCATCCTGGGGATCAGTGCTCTCAATACATCTGTGCCTATGTGAGGATGATTGTCATACCGTATGCTTTCAGGTGCACCGTACTTTATGAAAGTGTCCATGACAAAGCCCCTGCGGCCCTCACGGTCCTTGATCCCGGAGTTCAGCTTGCCGTCGGAAAAGGTCCCTGCTCCGCCTTCTCCGAACTGGACATTTGATGACGGATCAAGCTTTCCCGTTTCCCAAAACCTTTTTACATCCTCCGTCCTTTTATCCATGCTGCTGCCTCTTTCAAAGACTATGGGCCTGTAGCCCTCCATGGAGAGCAGATAGGCAGCAAACATCCCGGACGGCCCGAAGCCCGCGATGACAGGGCGATGAACAGCTGCTTTACTGCCATGTGCAGGCGGGCAGTAGGATCGCACCCTGTATACCGACACGTTACGGTCATGGCATTTTGATAATACGATGTGCTCATCGTCCATTCCAAGTGCCACTGAATAAACATCCAGTATATTGCCTCTGTCCCTTGCATCCCTGGATCTTTTCAATATGACCATATCCTTTATGGCTTCTTCTTTTATCTTTAATATCCTTGCGGCCTTTGCCCTGACATGGCAGAGACTGCTTCCTCCCGGAACCTTCAGGGAGTTTATCCTTATCATCTTTCCCGCTCCTTCTTCGCAGCCCTCCTCCCGGCCATGTACCCGCTTCCCCAGGCAAAGTGCAGGTTGTATCCTCCGCAGACTCCGTCTATATCAACAAGCTCTCCGACAACGTATATATCCTTGTATTTTTTAAGTGCCAGATCATCGTCGATCTCATCAAGAGACAGTCCCCCTGCAGCGGTCTGGGCTCTCTTTACATCCTTTAACATCTCATCCGACAGTTCATACTCAAGGCCCTTTATCCTGAGGGCAAGGGCTTCCACGTAGTCAGCTTCCCTGGTATCCAGCGGATGTATCAGATAATTTATCAGCTTTTTGGGGAACATGCCTACAAGCGCGTCCTTAGGCTCCTGCCTGCCGAAGCGTTCTGCTCTGTCCTTAAGGAATGTGAGGAGTTCCTCACCATCCATTTCGGGATAAAGATCAGCCCTGACATATGCTCTCCTGCCGCTCCCCAATATGCGGCAGCATTCACCGGAAATATCCATGGCCAGTATACCGGAAAATCCTTTTTCAAAGGGCTGCAGCTCACCTCTTGAGCTCTCAACCGTGCATCCTTCCTCATCAAGGAGTGTCAGCTTCGCCTCGCATCTCACCCCCGTAATGGAGGACAGATCCTCCTTCAATGTAAGAGGTGTAAGAGCCGGATATACTTTATTCACCTTAAGGCCCATGCGGCGTAAGATCCCATATCCCGATCCGTCAGAGCCCGCTCTGCCGGATACCATGCTTCCCATGGCTATTATAACGGCATCGAAGTTCTCGCCGTTGACCCTCTTTTTCACAGGGTCTATATCACGGATATCCGTATTGAGCCTTATCTCAACCTTAAGCCTTGCAAGCTCATTGAGCAGAGCCCTCCTTACGGATTCTGCCGTATCCGATCTGGGATAGTATCCGTCCCTCTTCTGCCTGTATACCACTCCTATACTGTCAAAAAGGTCAAGGCACTCCCTGCATCCCCACCGGCTGAGGAATCCTGACATGAAGGACTCATGATCGTCGGTTGAGTGATATTTCGAGGTATTTATCTCATGATTGGTGAAATTGCATTTTCCGTTTCCGGTGATCAGGATCTTCCTGCCCGGACTGTCGGTGTGCTCGAATAAAACTACTAACGCCCCCGCCCTGGCAGCACTGATGGCCGCCGCGATACCGGATGCGCCTGCTCCGCAAACTGCTATCCTCATCCTTTGTTATCCCTTATCACATAAGACCGAAGTTCTTTGCAAGCCTTACTATCCTGCTTCCCATCGGTATATCATAAAGCTCGTCTTCCTTGATCCCGCCGAATTTCAGTATGCATACAAAGTAGATCACTACTCCCGCCACTCCCGGCAGCAGTACCTGCAGCAGATTGCCTGCGAACATTGAAAGGATCTTCTGTATGATAAATACCACGACTCCCATAACGGAGGCAGAGATCCCGGGGATCACGAAGGTGCCTATCTTTTCCTGTCTGTGCCCGAGAGAGTGCTTTAGCGACAGATTGTTCATGAAACACATGAGCAGTGAAAAGAAAATGGTTGAGATTATGACCGCGTATATACCAAGGTCCGTATAATACATCAGGGCGACCAGAGCTCCAAGGTGCAGGATGAGAGCTATGGACGCATTCCTCACCGGGAGGTTCATCTTACCTATGCCCTGCAGCATCCCGTTTGAAAGGGTTGATATGGAATAGGTTATGACACTGACGGCACCGGCCCGCATCATGGTGGCAGCTAAATTGGGATCTCCCGAAAAAAGCAGAGCCACTATGGGCTTTGCCAGTATGAAGAGTCCTATGGCGCAGGGAAAGGATATGATGGTGGTAAATCTCATGGCCGCATTTATCCTCTTTCTGGCGCCCTTTTTATTGTCGGAGGCGATACAGGCAGCAAGTGCCGGGACCGCAGATGCGGACATGGAATTGGACAGGGCTATGGGCACGTTTAAAAGCAGCTTGGCTTTTCCCGTATATACGCCCCATATGGAGGTCTTTTCAACTCCAAGGCCCTTTAGCTCCATCATACGGTTGAATATGAAATTATCAAGGATATCATTTATGTTATAGATGGCTGTAGACATTATGACGGGAAGCACCGTGAGAAGTATGATACGGAACACCGTGGAGTAACTCTCTTCAAACCTGGACTCATCATCCTTGAACCTGCGGCGCAGCCTTGAATTCACCATGAAATACAACATGACCAGAAAAACAAGGGCAAAGAATGCCCCTACGCTGGTACCCAGCGTACTGCCCGCTGCTCCGTAGGCATAAGAAAGGTCATCATTCCTCAAAAGTGCCGCTGTCTTTCTGCCATAATCAAACATGGCCTTTGCAGCGATAATGCTGACAACGGCATTGATTATCTGTTCGATGATCTGGGATACCGCAGTAGGTACCATATTTCCCATGCCCTGAAAATAACCCCTGAATACACCCATGATGGCCACCACCAGAAGGGTAGGTGCAAAGATCCTCAGGGCTATGGCTGAAAGAGGTTCGGACAGGAAATCTGCCAGGATATTTGCGCCGAAAAGCACAAGGAGACCCGCTATGCCGCCTGTCATGGTGGCAAACATCAGACCTCCCTTGAAGACTCTCTTTGCATTTGAGTATTCTCTCTTTGAAAGCCGCTGCGAGATCACCTTGGATATGGCAAGGGGCAGCGAATATGACGATATGAGCAAAAGTATATTGTATATGTAATACGCAGATGCGTAATAACCGTTACCCTTGTCCCCGATGATATTGGTGACGGGGATACGGTATATCATCCCGATTATCCTGGTAACGATCCCTGCCATTCCGAGGAGACCGCCCTGGACGATAAAATTACTTTTCCGTTCCTTAGCAGCCATTTATCTGATAACGACCTTGTCTCCTTCGCTGTCCTGGATGATCTCCACCATGGTCTTACCCTGGTTCACAACGATCTCTTCGCCATCCATGTCAAAATACCTGACAGAGCCCTGCTCTCCGCCAAGCAGCAGCCAGATACCGTCTATGGCCTTGCCCTTCGTTATAAACTTCATGGGTCCGCCGCCATGACAGTCAAAGCCCAGATAACCCTTATCATCTATCTGCTCCCAAGCGGAATACTGAAGGATTATATTATCAAAGGCCAGCTGCTTTCCGGTAAGATCATCTATGTGCTTCTCTCCGTACTGCCATCTGTAGTATTTTTCGTCCTTTTCGTTATAGTCAAAATAAGGCTTGTTTATCTTGTATCCGGTCTCCACGTGCGTGGCATCCACCGTATCCTTGCCGCTTAAGTCATTGGGATCGTCATCCTTTGCAAAGGTAAACTTGCCGCAGTATCCGTCTGCGTATGTATTTCTGTAGCCCATCTCCTCTATGCCCTTTTTTATTCCCTTAGCGGATGCGTAGGCATTGTGAGGAGCCTGTCTGTCGGTGGTCCTGTAGAACACCGTATCTCCTATGGCTGCCAGTCCCGAAAGGTTGTTCACATACTCCTCCTCCAGCAGAGGCAGGGCATATGATGACTGGCCGTAATGGCAGTATATGGCATCAAATTCCAAAGCATAATATACAAAGTAATTCCTGCAGGATCTTACGGATCCGATCTTCTCGAGGTTATCATAATCTTCAAAGATACCCATCATACGGGTAAGTCCGCCCTCAACGACGCATTCGTAAAGGACATCTGCGCTCCCCACACCGCTCATGGGCATGGCATCCTCGATATTGTTCAGCATGACGGCTACGGGTCTTCTGTCTCCGATCTTCTGATCCACCATCTTACCCGTGAGATAGCTTCTCACCTTCTTACCGTCTCTTTCCCGCTGGGCGCCGAAGGAAGAGGCATATCCCTTCTCGGCCTTAAGCTGTTCGGAAAGCTCCGATGCTGCATCCTCCGATATGGATTCCTCGAAATCATTGTATGCATCGGGATCGGATACGGTCGCAGTCTCCTCGGGGTCCTCCATCTGTACCTCAACCTGCTCGTTATTCTTACCGCAGCCTGCAAGCAGGGCCGCAAGGATACATGTTAACAGAACAGTTATCTTAATCCATGATCTACGCAAAATGGTCTATCTCCTTATATCAAGGCGGTTCAGGATCTCTTCCTGGGCCTTGTTCATTATCTCTTCGTCATCAGGTTCTATGTGGTCAAACCCTTGCAAGTGTAACATACTGTGAGCGATTAGAAAAGAAAATTCTCTAAGCACGGAATGCCCGTATTCCATAGCCTGAATGGCCGCATGATCCGTACTTATCACTATATCTCCCAGCATCAGCTCCCCCGTATCGGGATTGAAGCAGTCGGCATATGCTTCACCGACCCCCGAAAAATCTCCGGGGCTGTCAAATTCCAGCATCGGGAATGAAAGCACATCCGTTGCACTGTCGATACCCCTCATGTCACGGTTCATCAGGCGTATCCTGTCATCATCGGTGAGGGTGAGACTTATCTCGCATTCATATGGGCAGCCGGTATATTCTATACAGGCCATGCCTACCTTCTCGAGGATATCAGCCTCATCGAGTCCCAGTTCCCTGATCCCTTCATCCTTTTCAACGGAGAAAGTCATAGTATATCTTTTCCTCCTTGAAAGTCTTTCTTATCTGCTCAAGATCATCGTAGGGTATCAGCGAGTGCTTCAGCAGGGCACCGCCTCCCGAAAACAGTTTAAGGATCACCTTGTCCACAAACTGGTTCATATCGACATCAGCATCCTTGTCTTTGGAATACTCCTTTATGAGACCCGATATAACGTGATGGGTGATAAGGCATATGGAAACCTCCGGAGACACTCTGCTCTTGCCGTCCACTTCTCCGTACTCCTTAAGGTATCCCACCAGTTCCTCGGGGAAACCCTCGTATGTTGCTGTCTTTACTGTCCTGAATGCCAATGATGTCCTGTCGCCTTCCAGCACCCCTATCCTGTGATAAAACCCGAGTCCCTTCATGATAACCTTGTCATATCCGAATTTCTGGGCAAACAGTTCGGTGAAATGAGCCGTGTGTATGGCTGTCTTGTATTCCTTCCTGTTTTCTTTTTTCAGCCGCATCAGCAGAGGATACTCGGGATCCACTATCCTTTTATACAGTTCTTCCTTCTTTTTCTCCACATTGGTGTAATACCTGTAGCCTGCCACCTTCATGATCACAAGATCAAGAATGAGTCCCACAGCCGGCAGGATTATGATATCCGCATTTATGCTCATTCTCTTTAATATGATGAGAGCAGTATACAGCATGATATATATAAGCATGAACACGGCCAGTACCTCAACGTACTTTCCCGTTTTTCTCTTCGTATACATCAGTGTCACGGCGATGATCCCCGTTGCGGTGTAGAAAAGAAAGTATTCAAAGGAATGATCCGTGACCAGATAAGGCATCGTCGAAAAAAGGATCACGGACGAGATGCCTGTGTTGGGCGAGACAAAGAAACACATGATGACGGCAAGAGAAGCTATGGGCAGGATAAGGTCCGGCAGAAATGCCTGGGCAGAGCTTATGAGCGCAAAAAAGGTAAGGAGGAGAACTCCCCTGGGATTTAACTCATCCCTTAAAACATATACCATAATAAAGGACAGTATCATTATAACGATGGCATTCCTGAAAGCCCCCGTTATACTGTTTTGCGTGATGTAGATCTCCACTGCCGAAGCGATAGCGGGGACAAGGATAGCTATCAGAAAATAGGGCTTAAATGCCTTTTTTGCTTCTGTTTCCATGTCGTTTGTCGTTATTCTTTCTTCTGAACGGATCTTTTGCCATCCGTGCATCATATTCTTCGTAAGCCTTGACGATCTTCTGTACCAGAGGATGTCTCACTACATCCTTTGAAGTAAGATTGACAAAGGATATGCCTTCTATGCGTCCAAGTACTGCTTCTGCCACATCAAGTCCCGATGCGCTCCCCTCCGCAAGATCCTTCTGGGTCCTGTCTCCCGTGATCACCACCTTGGATCCGAAGCCAACCCTCGTAAGGAACATCTTCATCTGGGCAGGTGTGGTATTCTGCGCTTCATCGAGTATGATAAAGGCATTATCGAGAGTCCTTCCTCTCATATATGCTAAAGGTGCCACTTCTATAAGCCCCTTCTCCATGTTCTTCTGAAAGGATTCCGCCCCCATTATACCCCACAGGGCATCATAAAGCGGTCGTAAATAGGGGTCTATCTTACTCTGGAGATCTCCCGGCAGAAATCCAAGCTTCTCTCCTGCTTCTATGGCTGGTCTTGTGAGTATGATCCTTGATATCTCATCCTTTTTGAAAGCGGATATGGCTTTTGCCATGGCAAGGTAGGTCTTGCCCGTACCTGCAGGTCCGATCCCGAATACGATCATGTTGGAATCAATGGCATCCACATATTTCTTCTGACCCACTGTCTTGGCCTTAACCGGCTTCCCCGATATGGTATGACAGATCACATCCTTATCGACCTGTGTTATGAATTCTTCGGAAGCATCCTTTATACTGTCCAATGTATAGTTCACCTTTTGCTCATCTATGATCTCACCGCGTCCGTCAAGAACAAGAAGCTCCTTTATCACTCTGACGGCATCTGCCGTGGAGCCTTCTTCTCCCTCCAGCCGGATGCCTCCGCCCCTTATGGTTATGGAAACACTGAGCCTGTCCTCAATTATTGCGATATTTTTGTCAAAAGCTCCTGCTATATTCTGTATGGAGGCAGACCCGGCATCACTTACATCAAACGCTCTTACCATTGATCGTATATATGAGCTCCCCGTACTCTTTCCTGCTGTCACTGATATTAACGGATGCAAGATACTGATCTTTTGCCAGTGCTGCATCCTCTTCGCTTAAGGCATGAATCTCGCAGAGCTTATCTCCTTCCTCCACTCTGTCTCCCCTCTTCCTGCAAAGCTTAAGACCCACGGACAGATCTATCTCCTGTTCCTTGGTCATCCTTCCTCCACCAAGTATCTTTACGCATTCGCCTATACCGGCACAGGAGGTCACATCCAGATAACCGCTTCTTGAGGCATTAACCTCTATCCTGACGGGGGCTTGGGGAAACAGGTTCTGATCATCTATGACACGGGGATCTCCGCCCTGTCTTGCGATCATCTGCCTGAATTTTTCCAGAGCCTCTCCTGAATCGATGACCCTTTTTACTGTTGATACAGCCTCCTCCCTGTCTGATGCCTTTCCTCCGGCTATCAGCATATCTCCTGCGAGTTCATAAGCAACCTTCTTAACATCAGGGAGCATGCTGCCCTTCAGGGCTTCTATTGCCTCGATGACTTCCAGAGAATTTCCCACAGCATAGCCTAAGGGCTCGTTCATGTCCGTTAAAACTCCCACCATCTTTAGGCCGGCTCTCTCGCCTATGTCCATCATGATGGAGGCAAGTTTTTTTGCATCCTCCTCGGTCTTCATAAATGCGCCTGTACCGTGGGTCACCTCCAGTACTATGGCATCCGATCCCGCTGCTATCTTTTTGCTCATGATGGATGAAGCTATAAGGGGTATGCATCCTACGGTACCCGTCACATCCCTCAGGGCGTACAGCAGCTTATCCGCGGGTGCTATCTCCTTTGACTGTCCGATGAGGGAATAACCCATCTCCTGTACCTGCCTGACAAACTCCTCCTCCGAAAGATCGACCCTGAAACCCGAAATGGATTCCAGCTTGTCCAGGGTACCTCCCGTAAATCCAAGTCCTCTCCCGCTCATCTTGGCGACCGGAACTCCTCCGGCAGCCGCTATGGGTCCGACTATCATGCTGACCTTGTCTCCTACCCCTCCGGTGGAGTGCTTGTCTACCTTAATGCCGGGGATCCCTGAAAGGTCAACCCTGTCTCCCGACTCGGCCATGGCCATGGTGAGTTCATAGGTCTCCTCGTTATCGCAGCCCTTAAGATAGATCGCCATGAGCAGGGCCGAAACCTGATAATCCGGTATATTACCGGATACGTAACCGTCAATGAAAAACCTTATCTCTTCCCTTGTAAGCTTTAAACCGTCTCTCTTCTTCTCTATGATGTCGATAAAATTCATGATGCACCCCTTATTTATGATACGGTTCTCTGTTTATTATCTTAAATGCACGGTACAACTGTTCCAAAAAAATCACTCTCATGAGCTGATGGGGAAAGGTCATCTTCGAAAAGGACAGATGCAGATCGGCCCTATCCGTAATACTGTCCGCCAGACCGTTTGAGCCCCCTATGATAAATATGATACGGCTTGTTCCGTAGGTCATAAGCTCATCGATCTTTTTTGCAAAAGAAGGAGAATCCAGTTCAATGCCCTCGATCTCCAACGTGACCACATACCCGTCATCCTTGAGATGAGGTAATATCCTTGCGGCCTCTGTCTCCATGTCGGGTCCGTCATTAAGCTCACAAATGTTAAGGCTTATATACTTGCCAAGACGCTTCGAGTATTCGGCAACGGCATCCTTAAGGTACTTCTCCTTCAGTTTTCCTACAGTGATCAGAGTGACATTAAGCATCAGTCAAAAAGATCCGTGTAGATATCCTCGATGATCTGAGACATCAAAGAGTCTTCGATCTCAATGAAGCGTTCCGATATCTTACTCCTTATGACGTCTACCCTGTCAAAATACAGATCATTGTCATCCTTGTCAGGGTTCGCCTCGTTCTCGATCGTGTCCCTGTCAAAATTGTCAAGAAACCATCTCTCGATCTCTTCGCGTTTATCCGTCTCTCTCTCTGCATCCTCGGATACGGTCCGGGCCTTTATAAGCGCTCTTATCCCCAGCACAAGGAACAGCAGGAACAGCAGGCCCATGACAGCCTGGGATACCACACCTATCACCCCGTTAAGCTTTATGGGTATAATCCCTGTCATCATAAGTATCATGACAGCGATCCCGACTCCTCCCACCAATGTAAGCGTATACCCTGAGGATCTTAAATCCTTCGCCTTCTCATCAAGTGTCATACCCTTCTCCTTATATCCGGCTTATCACCTTGCATTCAGATAATCATCGATTCCCTTGGCTGCCTTTCTTCCGGCACCCATGGCAAGTATGACTGTTGCAGCTCCTGTAGCGCAGTCTCCTCCTGCAAATACCCCATCCTTTGAAGTGGCTCCTGTCTCCTCATCAGTTACGATGCACTTCTTTTTCGTGGTATCAAGTCCCTTGGTGGTTCCGGGTATAAGAGGATTGGGTGTTGTGCCCAGTGCCATTATCACACTGTCGCACTCGATCTCGTATTCGGAACCGGGTACCTCAACGGGCCTGCGTCTGCCGGATTCATCCGGCTCTCCAAGCTCCATCCTGATCACCCTTATTCCTCTGACAAATCCTTCCTCATCCTCAAGTATCTCTACCGGATTTGTAAGAAGCTCGAAAACGATACCCTCTTCCTTGGCATGATGGACCTCCTCTGCTCTGGCCGGAAGTTCCTGCTCCGATCTCCTGTATACCACAGTGACCTCTGACCCTAACCTTAAGGCTGTACGAGCCGCATCCATGGCAACATTTCCTCCGCCTACGACTACGGTTTTCCTGCCCTTGTTGATGGGAGTGTCATAATCATCCCTGTATGCTTTCATAAGATTTGCTCTGGTGAGATACTCGTTTGCGGAATAAACGCCCAGGGCCTGCTCACCGGGGATATGCATGAACATGGGAAGTCCTGCTCCCGAAGAGATATAGACGGCTTCGAAGCCCTCTCTTTCCATAAGTTCATCAACTGTCTCGGATCTTCCGATGATGTAATCCGTCTTGATCTCAACTCCCAGTGACTCCACATTCTCTATCTCCTTGGCAACTACCTTATCCTTGGGAAGTCTGAATTCGGGTATACCGTATACCAGCACACCTCCTGCCTTATGAAGCGCCTCGAAGATGGTAACCTCATATCCCATCTTGGCAAGGTCTCCGGCACAGGTAAGTCCCGAAGGGCCTGCTCCCACAACAGCAACCTTCCTTCCGTTGGAGGCAGCCTTCTTAACCGGCTTTATGCCATGCTCTCTTGCCCAGTCGGCGGTAAATCTCTCAAGCTTTCCTATGGATACGCTCTCACCCTTGATGCCCCTTATGCACTGTCCCTCACACTGCTTTTCCTGAGGGCAGACCCTTCCGCACACTGCGGGAAGTGATGAGGCTTCTCCTATGACACCTGCGGCGGCTTCGAAATCTCCGTCCTTTATCTTCTCTATGAATCCCGGGATATTTATGCTGACCGGACATCCGTCCACACATTTGGGATTCTTACAGTTAAGGCACCTTGTTGCCTCTGCCTTTGCTTCTTCCTCGTTATAGCCCAGACATACCTCTTCGAAATTAGCAGCCCTGACCTTAGGATCCTGCTCCGAAACCGGAACTTTTTTCATCATATCAACTTCAATCGCCATAGCGTTAATCTCCTTATCGTTTTAAACTAATACAGGTTTCAGCCCTTGCAGCCGCAGTTCTTTCCCTGCTTTGACTCCTCGTATTTAAGCATCCTTCTGCCTTCCTCAGTCTTGTAGAGTTTCATCCTCTTCATAGCCTGATCGAAATCAACCTTGAAACCGTCGAATTCCGGTCCGTCAACACAGGCGAATTTCACTTCATCTCCAACTATGAGTCTGCAGGCTCCGCACATACCGGTTCCGTCCACCATGATGGGATTCATGGACACTATGGTAGGTATACCAAGCTCCTTTGTCATCTTGACGCAGAATTTCATCATGATCATGGGACCTATGGATACGCATCTGTCATAATGACGCCCCTCGTTCTTTACCAGGTCCTCTATAACGGCGGTGACCATACCGCTCCTCTTATATGAACCGTCATCCGTGGTTACGAAAACGTGATCCTCTCCAACAGCATCTATCATATCCTGTTCCATGATGAGGGTGTCATGAGTCTTTGTGCCTATGATCACATCCACATCAACACCATGCTCCTTTAACCATTTGGCCTGAGGATATACCGGAGCGGTGCCCAGTCCGCCGCCTACCAGGAGATAATGTCTCTTCTGTACCTCTTCTAAAGGCTCTGTTATATACTCTGCCGGATTGCCAAGAGGTCCGACTACATCGGCAAAGAAATCACCGGCCTTCTTCTCGGCTATCTTATAGCTCGATTCTCCGATGGTCTGGAATACGATGGTCACCGTATCCTTGTCCCTGTCATAATCGCATATGGTCAGTGCGATCCTCTCACTTTCCTCCTCAGCCCTTACGATAAGGAACTGACCGGGCTCACAGGCATGAGCCACATTGGGGGCTTCGACGACCATCCTGTAGGTCTTCTCAGCCAGTAATTCAGCCGATAAAATCTTGTACATTTTTTTCTCCTTGTTGTGATTAGTTTATCTATTTACACGGCATCCCATCCCGTACCGCAAATCCTTCAAACGAACTTACATGAGCCTTAAACGGATGTTACATGAGTGGGATGAACTGCCGCCCTGCTCTACAGTCTTGCCAAAACAAAGATATTATATATCGCTCTTATGGCATTTTCGAAGTCCTCATTCTTGACTCCTATGATGATGTTCAACTCCGAAGATCCCTGATCGATCATCTTGACGTTTACATTGGCATGAGCCAGTGCAGAGAAGATCCTGCCCGAAGTACCCTTGGATGATTTCATCCCACGCCCCACAACAGCGATCAGGGCAAGATCCGATTCGATATCTATGCTGTCAGGATGAGTCAGTCGGTTTATTTCCGATACTACGCTCTGTTCCTTCTCTATGAATTCATCCTGATGGACTATTATGGTCATGGTATCTATGCCGGAAGGCATATGCTCAAAGGATATATCATTATCCTCAAAGGCCTGGAGTACCTTCCTGCCGAATCCCACCTCTGAATTCATCTTGTCCTTTTCTATGTTCACCGAGCAGAAGCCCTTCTTGCCCGCTATACCTGTTATGGTGAACTTGGGCTTGACTCCTGTGCTCTGTACTATCCATGAGCCCTTGTCCTCAGGCTTGTTTGTATTCCTTATATTGATGGGGATCCCTTCTCTCCTTACGGGGAAGATGGCATCCTCATGCAGCACGGAAGCCCCCATATATGCAAGCTCACGAAGCTCCGTATAGGTTATCATGTCTATGGTCTCCGGATCGGTTATTATCCTTGGATCGGCAACGGAAAACCCGGATACATCGGTCCAGTTCTCGTAGACATCCGCCTTCACGGCCCTCGCGACAATGGATCCGGTGATATCCGATCCGCCTCTTGAAAAGGTCTTAACACTTCCGTCGGGAAGAGCTCCGTAAAATCCGGGAATAACGGCATTTTCAAGTCCGTCAAGGACGCTTCCTAATGTGTTGTTGGTCCTTTCCGAATCAAAGGAACCGTCTTCCCTGAAAAAGATCACCTTGGCAGGATCTATGAAGGAAAAGCCGGTATACTCTGCCATTATCCTTCCGTTAAGATACTCGCCGCGGCTTGCGGCATAGTCCACTCCGGCCTTATTCGTGAAGTCCTCTTTGATCTTACGGAATTCACCGTCCAGATCGATATTGATGCCAAGCCCGTTAGCGATCCCCGAAAATCTCTCCTTTATCTTATCAAGCTCTTCACCGAAATCCTCTCCTGCATCAGCCTTCTCATAGGCGGCATACAGCATATCGGTAACCTTTACATCCTTTGAATCCCTCTTACCGGGTGCCGACGGGACCACATAACGTCTTGTCTCGTCCTCCGTTATGATGTCCTTTGCCTTCTTGAACTGCTTGGCACTCGCCAGGGAGCTGCCGCCGAATTTTACAACCTTCTTCATGATCTTTTTCACTGTCTCCTGTTGATGATTATTGATTTATAAACGAGATCTTGTCCTGAGACATCTTGCCTATGCGTGCAAGGGCATATACCTCAAATCCCGCGTCTTCAACCTTGTTTCTCCCCGGGGCAAAGGTCTTCTCTATGAGCACTCCAACCCCGGCTATGGTGGCATGAGCCATCCGCAAAAGCCGTATTGCACCCGTCACTGCCTCTCCGTTCGAAAGGAAGTCGTCTATGATCAGTACATGATCCTCCTCGGATATCACATCCCTTGACATGGTAAGCTCATAATTTGTCCCCTTTGTAAAGGATGTCACCATTGTCTGGCACAGATTATCATTGAGCACCTTGGAGGGCTGCTTCTTTAATATCACCATGGGAACCCCCATCTCACCGGCGGTACAGAAGGCCGGAGCTATGCCGGAGCTCTCGATGGTCACAACCTTTGTTATGCCCTTACCCTTAAAATGTGATGCAAAATCCTTTCCGCATTTACCCATAAGTACGGGATCCACCTGATGGTTGATAAAAGTATCCACCTTCAGGATGCTCTCGTTCAAAACCTTTCCTTCGCTTAAGATCCTTTCTTCAAGTGCTCTCATGGGCTCCTCCTTGCTTACACTCTTTAATAAAACATTTCAAAAACGTATCTTCCGTCCGGGCCGACCGCGGTTTTGAAAAGTCCGAGGCTTATGGCATCCACAGCATAGGTCGTACCTGTTGCCTTTTCATGTCCGCCTTCATCGGTATAATACTCCGGTATGAGGAAATAACTTCTTCCCTCAGAGTTTATCATCGAATCACATTTATATGTATATGTACCGGCCGATCCCGGAACGTGGCCGTATATATCCAGGATGGCCCCGTCCTGCAAAAGCTGCGCGACGCATATGTTGACGGCATCCCCTGCGGTACATATACCGGCAAATCCAAGGTTGTAATCGGCATATACCGTTTCTCCGAAGTTACCGTCTCCGTCCATGACTCTGAAGGCAAAATGGCTTTCTCCGATGGGCATGGCGATCTCATGCTTTAATACCCTGGAATCCTGATCCGGCTCTGACTTGTCAGTCGTATAGTATATGACAGCATCCTTTGAATCGTCGGATCCTTCCCCTGATATGGTTGCAAAGATATTTACAGGTTCACTGTAATTACCCGGTTCCGGTATTGGTGTTGCCTTAAGAGTCGACCGGTTCCCGGATAGAGAATCCTCCTCTTCCTCATCACCTATTGCATTTAATTCCTCATCATAGTAATTGTTTATCTCATCATCGGCAAAACGGTTACTGATCTCATCTATGGAGATGGCATTGTTTGATGCCGCATTGTCTATGGCCTCTCCGGGTATAAAGGTATTGCCCTTTAGTCTGTTGGAAGCAAAGATCGCTATCACGACAACACCGACCAGGAGGGCCAGAGCAACGATCCAGGTGACCAGCATCTCGGACCTTCTCTTGTCCTCTTCGAATTTTCTTTTCAGATCTATGGCTTCTTCCTTGGAGACCTGCGGTATCTCCCTGGTAGTAGCATCTATGTCGTACTCGGGCCTTGAGTTCTCTTCTATATCTATCCTGTTGACATTACCTGCGATATCGGATCCAACGCTTTCAAGATTCTCCTGGAGATCGGCGTCATAATCCGGTACTATCTGAACAGCATAGCCGCATTGAGGGCAATACAGCTTCCCCTCAGGTATCAAAGCCCCGCATTTTGGGCAATCCATTCCGTTCTATCTATCCTTGGCTGAGATCAATACATTTTTCATCAACATCGCTATGGTCATGGGTCCCACTCCGCCGGGCACCGGGGTAATGGCATCCGCCACGGGACTCACATCATCAAAGTCTACATCACCGCAGAGTTTCTTCCCGTTGTTTTCCTCGGGATCCACCCTGTGTATGCCTACATCTATCACAACGGCACCATCCTTGACGTAATCCTGTGTGACAAGCTTCGGCTTTCCTATGGCAACGATAAGTATGTCAGCTCTCCTGCATACATCCTCTATATGTCTTGTTTTGGAATGCACCACGGTGACCGTGGCATTCTCGCGCAGCATCAGCATGGCCATGGGCTTCCCCACTATATTGGATCGTCCCATAACAACACATTCCTTTCCTGCTATCTCTATACCGCTCCTCTTCAAAAGCTCTATGATCCCTGCGGGAGTACAGGATACGAAGCCTTTTGTACCTATGCTCAGAGCCCCCACGGATCTCTTTGAGAATCCGTCCACATCCTTTTTAGGATCGATGGCTTCGATCACCATATCCTCGTTGATGTGAGGGGGAAGCGGGAGCTGGACCAGGATGCCGTCTACGGTATCATCCCCATTCAGCTTCTCTATCAGGGCTATAAGCTCCTCCTGTGTGGTATCCTCTGCAAGCTCATAGGACAGGGACCTTATCTTACAGTATTCACAGGCCTTCTTTTTATTATTCACATATACAACGGAAGCCGGATCCTCGCCGACTATTATCACTGCAAGGCAGGCGTCTATATTCCCTGCTTCTATCTCCGCTCTTACCTCATCCTTGATCTCCTGGGATATGCGTTTCCCGTCTATAAGCTCTGCCATCAGAAAAGTCCCCTTATCTTTCCGTTATCGTCTACATCTATATCATATGCTGCCGGCTTCTTCGACAGTCCCGGCATGGTCAGGATGTCACCCGTAAGCACCACCACAAAGCCTGCTCCGCTTGATACATAAGCATCCCTGACCTTGAGAGTAAAGCCCTCTGGCGCTCCTAAAAGAGTGGGATCATCGGACAGGGAATACTGGGTCTTTGCCATACATACAGGCAGCTCACCAAATCCCATCTCCTCGATCTTCCTTATCTTTTCCATCGCTTTCTTTGATATATCAACATCCCCTGCATGATATATCTCCCGGGCTATGGTCCTTATCTTATCATCAATGCTCATGTTATCGGGATACAGCACCTTAAAGTCAGCCTCTCCCTTTTCCATGACCTGAAGAACCTTCCCTGCAAGATCCAGAGCACCCTCTCCGCCCTTTGTAAAGGCTTCGGAATAGGAATAAAGCGCTCCCTTATCCTTTACATAGCCTTCCACAACAGCCTTCTCTTCTTCCGTGTCACTTGCAAAGGCATTGAGTGCTACTATCACGGGAACATTGTATTTCCTTATGTTATCTATGTGTCTTCCCAGATTTACAATACCCCTCTTCAGGGCATCGGTATCCGGCTTTGAGAGTTCTTCCTTAGCCACGCCTCCGTTGTATTTCAGTGCTCTGATGGTAGCGACCAGCACTACCGCCTCGGGCTTCATCCCCGTTTTCCTGCACTTTATATCAAAGAATTTTTCTGCCCCAAGATCTGCTCCGAAGCCTGCTTCGGTCACTACTATGTCTGCCATTTTAAGGGCAGCCCCGGTGGCTCTTACGGAATTGCATCCATGGGCAATATTTGCGAAGGGTCCGCCATGTACGAGAGCCGGCGTATGCTCCAGAGTCTGTATCAGGTTTGGCTGCATGGCATCCTTAAGCAAGGCTGCCATCGCTCCAACGGCTTTGATATCACCTGCCGTAACCGGATCTCCCTTAAGATCATAGGCGACTATCATCCTTGAAAGCCTCTGCTTCAGATCCTTCATATCGGAAGCCAGACAGAACACCGCCATCACCTCTGATGCAACAGTGATGGTGAAATGATCCTCTCTCACAAATCCGTCGGATTTTTCTCCCAGCCCTATGACCACGTTTCTCAAGACCCTGTCGTTAAGATCCACGCACCGCTTCAGAACGATCCTTCTGGTATCTATGGAAAGCTCATTGCCCTGATGTATGTGATTATCAAGTATGGCAGCACACAGATTGTTGGCTGTGGTGATGGCATGAAAATCTCCCGTGAAATGCAGGTTCAGATCCTCCATGGGCACCACCTGGGACATGCCTCCGCCTGCAGCTCCGCCCTTTATGCCAAAGCAGGGGCCAAGAGATGGCTCCCTCAATGCTATGACCGTCTTTTTTCCAAGTCGGGTAAGTGCCTGTCCGAGACCTATGGTCTGTGTGGTCTTCCCTTCTCCTGCGGGAGTGGGATTTATGGCTGTTACCAGCACCAGCTTACCGTCCTTGTTATCCTTTATCCTGTTAAGGCAATCCTCTGATATCTTTGCCTTGTATTTTCCGTATAACTCCAGATCATCCTCGCCGATGCCTATGGATGACGCTACTTCCCTTATCGGCAGAAGTTTGGCTTCCTGCGCTATCTCTATATCGCTCTTCACGCGCGTTCCTCCTTATATGACTCGAACTGTTCGGGTGTCATGACGATCTTACGGCCCTTCGTGCCCATGGCTTCGCCCACGATCCCTTCCTCGCTCAGCTGATCCATGATCCTTGCCGCTCTGTTAAAGCCCAGGCTGAATCTTCTTTGCAGCAATCCTATGGATACTGTCTCCTTATCAAGATTCACGGCAAATTCCGCAGCCTGCATGAATATCTCATCCTCATCCGTAGAAGCGGCCACCGCTCCCTGTGCTGCACCGGAATTGCCCTTGCCGGTGTTTGCAGCAACCTGGTTTATGGCCTCGGTGATATCATTATCCACGCTGCCATCCTTCTTCTGTGCTCTTATAAAGCTGGCAACGGCATCCACTTCCTCATCGGATACAAAGGCTCCCTGAACTCTGGCAGGCTTGGCCATCCCCACGGGATGGAACAGCATATCTCCGCGGCCCAAAAGCTTTTCAGCACCTACCGTATCCAGTATGGTTCTGGAATCGGTCCCCGATGTCACGGTAAAGGCTATACGGCTTGGCATATTTGCCTTTATAAGACCGGTTATGACATCAACGGATGGCCTCTGGGTTGCGATTATGAGATGCATGCCTGCAGCTCTGGCTTTCTGTGCAAGCCTCACTATGGCAGTCTCCACGTCGCTTTTAGCCGCCATCATAAGATCCGCCAGCTCATCCACTATGATGACTATCTGCGGCAGTACCTCAAGTCCTTCTTTCTTTGCTACGGCATTATAGCCTTTAAGATCCCTTACCGCATGTGATGCAAACAGGTTGTACCTGCGATCCATCTCTATAACACTCCAGTTAAGGGCTCCTGCCGCCTTATCCGGCTCACATACCACAGGAGTCATAAGATGCGGGATACCGTTATAGATAGACAGCTCCACCACCTTCGGATCTATCATCACAAGCTTCACCTCATCAGGCCTTGCCTTAAAGAGGATGCTCATTATGATGGTATTAATACATACGGATTTACCTGCACCCGTAGCTCCGGCTATGAGGACATGGGGCATCTTGGCTATGTCATATACCACAGGCTTTCCTGCTATATCCTTACCCACCGCAAAGGATATCTTTGATTTCGAATTAACGAATTCATCAGATACGATAAGGTCATGCAGCATAACGGGAACTGTCTCCCTGTTCGGAACCTCTATACCCACTGCGGGTTTGCCCGGTATAGGAGCTTCTATCCTGATATTCTCTGCTGCAAGTGCAAGCTTCAGATCGTCCGTAAGCCCGACTATCTTAGATACCTTCACACCCTTCTCGGGGAGCATCTCATATCTCGTCACGGTAGGTCCCTGACTCACATCAGTGATCTGTACGTTAACACCAAAGCTCTGCAGAGTCTCCTTAAGTCTTGCGGCTGTTTCGGCCTGCTCCTTTTTCGCATTGCCTGTTCTTTTCGATCCTGCAGTGAGCATTGAAGGATCCGGGATAACATAGTCCGTAACCTCATCATGGTTGATGGCAACGCCGTCAGGTATCTTTGATGAAGCGATCTCCCTTTTAGGGCTTCTTTCCTTCATGACAGGCTTGTTGTCAGGCAGGGGCCTTTTGGGGGTGATCACGGCATCCTCAAACAGGGGCCTTGAATCAGCATCCTCATGGGAGTCTTCCTCCCACTGCTCATAGGCTGCCTCTTCCGTCTCCGTCTCAGGCTCCGCCTCCTCCTCCATACCTGCAGGAAATGCATCCTCAGTAAATGCCTCATTCTCCTCTTTGATGGTAAAGGACATACTCTCATTTTCATACGCTGCAGGATGCCCATCATGTTCACTGTATCCTGCATCCGGCTCCCCTGAAGCCTCGAAAAACGTGCCATCCCCGGCCTGAGATGACGCATCCGATGACAGTTCTCTCATCTCATCGGATTCTCTTTCCTCATCCACCAGCTTGAGCCTTGAGAATTTGTCTCCGGTGGGATGAGGTCTGCCATAGTGTATCCCCTCGGATCTTCTCCTCTCTCTCCTGGTGTGTCTTATCTCCTCCTGATAATACTCGATATTGTCCGCAATATTGTCGGCCGCTTCCCTGGAGCTCTCCTTTATCAGTTTTATTATGGACCTTCCCGTAAGCACGCCTATACATATGAGGAGCAGGGTTATCATTATGATAACGGTGCCAAACTGTCCTAAGGCCTCCGACGTAAAGGAATACAGGTGCCCTGAGATAAAACCACCGCCTCTCCTGAACTCCGTTCCGTATCTGAAATACGGATCTCCCTCATAGCTTTGCTTTCTTGTCAGGAAATCTCCGCCCCAGGCCATGGCAAAGAACATCCCCGTGATCAGATATACTACCCAGATCATTATGCCCTTGGCTACGGACTCTGCATTAGCACGGTTTGCCACTATAAGCACCGTGGTAAAGAAAAGAGCAAAGGGGAATACATACGCCGCGGCTCCGAAAACTCCGAAAAGGAAGGAGGAAACAACATTTCCAACCGTTCCTATCACTCCGAAATTCGCCAGGAAAAGCAAAACACACAGAGCCAGCAGTACCCATATTCCTGCCTCGGCCAGCAGTTCATAGTTTTCTTCCGTAAGAAACTCTTCACTGCCGCCGCGGCCTGACCTGTTACTCCCGGTCCTGCTCCTGGTACCTTTTTTTGCAGTGCTCTTCTTTGCGCTGCCACGTCTTGCTCCCTGTGACCTTGCGGAGGATGATCTCTTTCCTGCACTGCCATTAGAGCTCTTTTTCTTTGCTGATGAACTTTTACTTCTGTTACCGGCCCCTGCCTTAGCTGCTGCCATTTATGTCTTCTGTCCTGTTATTTCGTTATAAAGTGGGCTATGATGGCTATCATTCCCACCACTAAACAATATATTGAAAAATAGATATATTTCTTTCTTCTTACAACCCCGATCATAAAACGGATCGCGAAATATCCCACAACTGCGGCCACCACCATGCCTACGATGTAAGAGATCATGGTGCCTACGGGAACGGATGTAAAGGATATCTCTCCCAACTCCAGTACTGCTGCTCCCATAACTGCAGGTATGGACATGAGGAAGGAGTACTTGACTGCTGTCTCCTTCTTGACACCAAGCATCAGACATGCTGCTATGGTGGCACCGCTTCTGGATATGCCGGGCATTGTTGCAACACCTTGAGCCATTCCTATCTCAAATGCATTCAGATATGTGATCTTCTTGATGCCTTTTCTGCCGTCTCCTATCCGGTCGCAGACAAAAAGCAATATGGATGTGATGATCAGGCCTATGCCGGGCAACAGCAGGGTTGTTGAAGCGTATTCAACGAAATGCCTGCCTGCATATCCCAATATGCCTGTAGGGATAGTACTTATGATTATCAGGATAACGAACCTTCTGTATGCGGAGCTCAACACTATAACATCAGGATCCCTGAATCTCCTGAAGAAGTCAGTGATGATGCCGAAGAACTCAACCACCAGTTTCAGGATATCCTTCCAGAAAACAACGAAGATGGCTATCAGCGTGCCTAAGTGGAGCAGGACGTCAAACAAAAGCCCCGTGTCCGTTTCTATATGCAGAAGATTCTGTGCAATGGCCAGATGTCCCGAGGAGGAAACCGGCAGGAATTCGCACAGTCCCTGTATGATGCCCATCAAAATCGCCTGAAAAACGTTCATTATCTCTTCCCCTCGTTAATGTAGTTTACGAGACCACCTGCACTTATTATCTCCTGCATGAATGCAGGGAAGGGAGTTCCCTGGAACTCTTCGCCTGTGGTAATATCCTTTATCACTCCGCTGTCAAAATCGATCATCACCTCATCATCCGCATTGATCTTTTTTGATGCCTCGTCGCACTCGATGATGGGAAGGCCGATATTGATGGCGTTCCTGAAAAAGATCCTGGCAAAGGTGGAGGCTATGACACAGGATATCCCGGACTCCTTTATTACCATGGGAGCGTGCTCTCTCGATGAACCGCATCCGAAATTGGAGCCGGCCACCATTATGTCTCCGGGGGTTACCTTTTGCACAAACTGTGAATCTATGTCCTCCATACAATGTGCGGCAAGCTCTTTTCTGTCCTGTATAGCCAGATATCTGGCAGGGATGATGACATCCGTATCCACATTATCCCCGTATTTGAATACTCTTCCTTTGGCTTCCATCATTTCACCTCCCCGGGATCGGTTATATATCCCGTAACGGCCGATGCCGCAGCAACTGCGGGACTTGCAAGATAGATCTCGGAATCAACATGTCCCATCCTTCCCACGAAATTCCTGTTGGTGGTGGATA